>JANQLA010000017.1 GCA_028280855.1 Melioribacteraceae bacterium | reverse complement strand
TATTTATATAAATTGCAGGCAGGCAGCTACTCAGAAATTAAGAAAATGACACTCATTAAATAGTACAATGAGAAAACAATTCGAAGATTTTATACAACATTTAAACAGGCTTGATAAAAACGATAAACCGCTGTGGGGCAAAATGACTCCACAGCAGATGGTAGAACACCTTATTCTGACAATGAAAATGAGTACGGGAAAAATTTATGTGCCTTTAATATCAGATGAGAAAAAACTGCCGGTTTTAAAAAAAATACTGATGAGTAATCGTCCTCTGCCTAAAGGTTTCGTGAACCCGGCTATTGGGGAATCATTACAATCTTTGGAGTATCAAAATCTCACAGAGGCGATAAAAGCACTCGCTGGCGAAATTCAAAATTACTTTCTTTTTTTTCGCGGGGACGATACTAAAAAAACACTCAACTCAACTTTCGGATTATTGAATAAATCTGAATGGGACGCCTTTCATACTAAACACTTTACACATCATTTAAAACAATTTTCTCTGCTTCATTAAAATTATTTGATATGTTTCGTTAGGTTATTTTTTGTTCCGTTTCGGAGATCCTTATGAAATTTCTACTTTGGTTTTTTCTCCTAATATACACATAGTCCTTTTTATCACAATCGAACGGTAAGGTTAATGTTTATTTAGACTGCTGGTTTTGCGACTTAAACTATATTTGTGAAGAAATTCAGCTTGTCAATTATGTGCGCGATCGCAAAGATGTCGATTTACAAATAATTACGAGCTGGCAGCGGCGGCACAGAACTCAATTTTTTTATGATTGACTGAATCGATTCGAAAAAATAAATGACACCCTAAAAGTATATACCGAGAGCGGAGATTCTGAAGATATTGAACGAAAAAGGAATGTAAGCAAGTTAAAAATCGGCTTAATGCCCTATGTAGCAAAAACCAATGCTGCGGACAAGGAATTCCACTTTTGATAATATTGATTTCAATATCCAATTCGCACCCGGAATAGAATATAATTTGTTTCCTTACACTGAATCATCGCATCACCAATTAAGAATTGAATACCGGGTATGGGCCATGCATAATGATTATAGTAAGAAACTATATATTTTAAAACCGAGGAAACGCTCTTTAGGCAACAAATAAGCGTTGTCATCGCTTTACTTGAACCATGGGGCGAAATTGATGTTACAATATCGGGCTCAAATTATTTTCACAACTTTGAATTAAACTCCTTTAGACTGCGCGGTGGAATTGAACTGAACATTGCTAAAGGGCTGTCTCTTGATATTGGCGGAGGGGCTTCAGCCATACATGATCAAATTGCGCTTCGAAAAAGTAATGTTGACCTGGAAAAGTTGTTATGAGGAGAAGAGAACTTGAGACGCAATTTGATTACTATACTTATTTTGGGTTTTCCTTTTCATTTGGTTCTATATACAATAACATTGTTAATACCAGGTTTGGTGACTAGTTAGCTGAAGATATGTTTGCCAAATAGCAACCGATTTATTCACGATTCCATTGATTTAGGATTATTATTTTATTAAGTTATAATAAGATAAGTGAATCCTAAAAACTCAATAACATCGACTATGAGATAATACACATTTTTATCCAATCCAAGAGACTTAAATGAAAACCGGAGCTTAATATGGCTACACAAAACCGGAGAGACTTTCTCAAAACTGTTTCCTCAATTGGAATTGTAACCGCAGGTGTAGCTGCTACACCAACTAAACTGAAAGCCGACCCAGAAAATATTTTATCAAATGAAAGAAACGGGGTACTTGTTGATACTACCGTTTGTATCGGTTGCAGGCGATGTGAATGGGCGTGCAAAAAAAGCCATGATATGCAGCCGGGATCAATTGATGATTATGATGACAAATCAATTTTTGATATTAAACGGCGACCCGATCATACAACCCATACCGTTATAAATGCATATAAAGGCAACTCAATTTCCAAGCCGATTATGCTGAAGGCTCAATGCATGCATTGCGATAAGCCGGCTTGTGTTTCGGCTTGTATAGTAGGGGCTTTCTCAAAAAAAGAGAATGGTTCGGTGGTGTGGGATGAAAGTAAGTGTATAGGCTGCAGGTACTGCATGGTTGCATGTCCTTTTCAAATACCGGCTTTCGATTATCATAAAGCGATTGAGCCAGACATCCACAAATGTGATTTTTGTGCAGAGAGAAAAGGCAATGGTAAGTTGCCGGCTTGTGTTGAAATTTGCCCCGTAGAGGCGCTTACATTTGGTAACAGGGCAGATCTTGTAACCCTTGCAAAAGACAGGATCAAGAAAAATCCTAAGCGATATGTTGATCATATATACGGTGAAACCGAGGTTGGGGGTACATCTTGGATGTATTTATCAAGCGTAGATTTTGCAACATTGGATTTTCCTGTTTTAAGCGCAGATACGGCCCCCGGAGTTTCTGAATCTATTCAGCATGGTATCTTCGCTTACTTTATTCCACCTATCGCTCTTTACGCATTACTTGGCGGAATCATGTATATATCAAAGCAAAAGTCAAATAAAGAGGAGGAATAATGGAACTATTGCATGAGGCTCTTCCTCTAAAGAAAAAGTATTTTACACCGGGTGTAGTGGTGTTACTTATTTTAGCCATAGTAGGCATGGCGTTTTTACTTGCCAGGTTTGTTTTCGGGCTTGGCGCAATAACCAATCTCGACAATCAACACCCCTGGGGCATATGGATTGGAATCGACGTTGCCGCGGGAGTTGCTCTTGCAGCGGGCGGATTTACTACAGCCGCACTTGGGCATATAATGCATCGAGATAAGTACGAAACAATAATCAGACCCGCACTTTTAACCGCAATGCTTGGCTATACATTTGTTGCGCTTAGTGTAGCGGTTGATCTGGGCCGCTGGTATTCAATTTGGCATCCGCTAATTTTTTGGAACGGGAATTCGGCTTTGTTCGAAGTAGGTATTTGCGTTATGACATATGTTACGGTATTGTATATTGAGTTTCTACCAATAGTTACAAAAAAGTTCATCGGTAATGTAAGGCTAAAAGGATTTCTTGCAAAGTTGAATAAACCTCTGGATTCGCTGCTGCGAACTTTGGATAGAGGGCTTAATAAAACTATGTTTGTTTTTATTATTGCGGGTGTGGTGCTTTCATGTTTACACCAGTCTTCTCTTGGAACACTTATGGTTATTGCCGGATCAAAAATGCATCCGCTTTGGCAAACACCTGTCTTACCATTATTATTCCTTCTCTCTGCAATATCCGTAGGGTTTCCGATGGTTATCATGGAATCAACATTGGCATCCCGTTCATTCGGGTTAAAGCCTGAGACCGAAGTCCTATCAAGCCTAGGAACAATTGTCGGCCCATTACTTGGTATTTACCTTGCGTTTAAAATCGGCGACATGTTTATCAGGGAAACTTTCTATTATTTAACGGAAGTTACAACGGCAAGCGTAATGTTTTCAGTAGAAATAATTTTCGGTGTTGTTTTGCCTCTGAGGTTGTTTCTTACAAAGTCTGTTCTGAAGTCGCCTCAAGGATTATTTATAGCATCGCTACTTGTAATATTTGGAGTTTTGCTTAACAGGATAAATAATTTTTTGGTGGCTTATAATCCGCCGTATGCTACGTCTTCATACTTTCCATCAGTTGGGGAAATTGCTGTTACAGTTGGGTTTATTTGTTTAGAAATATTGCTTTATAGATGGTTTGTTAATTATTTTCCTATTGTAAGTGTGCCATCAAAGCCTGCAAATAATGTAAAATATTCGGTTACGGGGGCTTAGGATGAAATTTTTTTCAATGCTAATATTATTAATTATACCGGTTTTGTGCATTGCGCAACCCACCCAACATTCAGAGTTAAAATTTAATTGCAGTTTATGCCATTCATGCGAGAGCCCGACTAAAACCAACCCGTGCTTAAAAGCATGCCCTCGCGCAGAAATTATAACGGTTCATCATTCTGCTGAAGAGGCGCCGGGATATATAATTTTGGATAAGTTTAAAAATGTTGAAGATAATTATGCACCCGTAAATTTTAGCCACAAAGCGCACGCTGAAATGTCCGTAATGGCCGGGGGCTGCGAAATGTGTCATCATTATAATCCTCCGGGAAGAGTTGTTGCATGTTCGGAATGTCACAGTCAATCGCGAATAAGAGATGACCTGCGTACGCCCGACCTGAAAGGAGCGCTTCACAGGCAGTGCATTGATTGCCACCGGCTTTGGAGTTCGGATGTTGCTTGCGCCGATTGTCATCATGAAAACATAACAAACATTAATAAAGCAGATCCGGTTGACAGATATCATCCCCAGATAGAAGAACCCGAAAGATTAGTTTATGATACTGATGAGATGGAAGGATATGTAACTTTTTATCATTCTGATCATACAAATATTTTTGGACAGGAATGTAACGATTGCCATAAGCAGGAAAGCTGCGTGAGTTGTCATATTGAAGAACAAATGCTCGGAAATATAAATCTATCGCAAGAAGAAAAACATGATGCTTGTTCCGGCTGCCATGATACCGACGGCGATTGCGAATCATGCCATAAGGAACAGATTACTCCGGGTTTCTACCATGCCGTCTCTACGGGTTTTAACCTAAGTAAGTATCACTCTAAAGTAGAATGCGGAGGATGTCATACTACTCCGAAGGTGTTTAAAGGTCTGTCCGGTAGTTGCGCAGCGTGCCACAAAAACTGGTCGCTCGAAAATTTTGAGCATTCAATTACAGGGTTGTCATTAGACGAAAATCACTCTGAAAACGACTGTGAAGATTGTCACGTAGAAAATGATTATAAAAACCCAACTTGCGATAATTGCCATGATGAAGAAATATTTTACCCCGACTTTTTACCGGGTATAATGAAATAAAAAGAATTACTCATGAATATTATAAACAAACTCGGAACCAAAATAATAATAGCCGTTAGCATTACTTCTATAATAATTATTGGAGTGTTTGCTTTTATCAGTATCAACTCGCAAAAGAAGGTGCTGCTCGAACAGGTAAAACATCATGCAAACCAGTTGAGCGAAACCGTAAAGAACAGTACTAAGGAAGAAATGCTATTCAACCGCCGCGACCGTATAATGAATATTGTTAATCAGATTGCCGAAGAGCCGAGTATTTTTAATGTACGGATATTGAATAAATCAGGGGAGATAGTTTACTCCAATGATTCAAATGAAATCGGATTTGTTTTTAAAGAATCATCGGAACCGTGTTTTGTTTGTCACTCAACTGAAGAACCGACAGGTGAATTAGAGTTTGAGAAAAAATTCAGAATCTATACGCCGTCAAAGGAGTTGCCGCGTTTCATAGGAATTGTAAACCCAATCTTCAACGAAGAAAGTTGCTGGTCGGCCGATTGCCATGCACATTCGCCGGTTAAAAAGTTTTTAGGAGTCCTCGATATTTCAGTAAGCCTTGAGAGTGTTGATTCTCAGATAAGCAGCAGTCAATATTTAGTTGCTTTTCTTGCAATTGCATCTATTCTCTCACTTGGAACAATAATATCAATATTTATTAATAGGCTTGTAGTAAAGCCGGTGAATAAAATTATTGATGCTACCGGTAAGGTTTCGAGCGGCGATTTAAAGTACAGGATAAATTCAAGCTCATCGGATGAACTTGGAATATTATCGGGATCCTTCGATAAGATGACGGAAAATATTTCAGAGATGAAACTGAAAATATTTCAAACCGATAAGATGGCTTCGCTTGGTCAGCTTGCAGCGGGCGTTGCTCATGAAATAAATAACCCGCTAACGGGCGTATTGACTTATAGCAGCTTTTTACTAAAACGAACAAAGGAAAATGCCGAGCTTGCTTCGGACCTTAATGTAATAGTAAGAGAAACAAAACGCAGCCGCGACATAGTAAAACAACTACTCGATTTTTCAAGGCAGTCTGTTCCAAAAAAAATTAAGTGCAATATAAATCATATTGTTGAAAGAATATTCGGCATCACAAAAAACCAAATGAGGTTGAAAAATATTGAGCTGATAAAAAAACTTGATAATAATATACCTGATGTAATAGTTGATCCGAACCAGATACAACAGGTAATATTGAATCTTGTTGTAAATGCAATAGACGCTTTAGAAGAGAAAGAACCAAAGATAGTAATTGAAACGAAAGTTACTTTGCTTAAGGCCCACGGCAATGTTCAAATAAGGGAGGCCGTTTGTCCTAGTGGTCATAGTTTAATTGACAATGAACATAAAATTGAAGGCATGCCTGCAATTAAGCTTTATACTAAACTTGGCACAAATGCCGGCTATATTCATTTGGATCCTATTTACGGCTTGCAAAGACATCATTACGGAATACAACTAATAAAAGACAAGTCGTTTACAGTTCATTGCCCGGAATGCAATGTTTCGTTAATGGATGAAAGTAAAAATTGTCCTGTTTGTAAATCTCCTTGTTACAATTTGCTGGTGCCGGGTAAAGGCAGGATTGAAGGCTGCGCCAGGTATGGCGGTGTTTGGCAAAAGTGGGATTATATTGATAACAAAGGCGAAATAGAATATTTAATTGTTTCAGTAACCGATAACGGAAAGGGCATATCAAAAGAAGATCTTGAAAAAATATTCGACCCTTTTTACAGTACAAAAGGATTGAAAGGAACAGGTTTGGGACTATCGGTGGCTTGGGGAATAATAGAAAACCACAACGGCAGGATAGAGGTATTGAGCGAAGAAAACAAAGGGACAAGTTTTACTATAAAACTTCCCGTTAAAAACGAATTGCGGGACTAGTCAAATGAAAAAGTTTGATTTATTAATTATTGACGACGAAGAAGTAATAATTGATTTTTTTATAAAAATTAGTGAAGCCGAAAATCTTTTTATAGACACGGCATTGGACGGTAAACATGGGTTGAACAAAGTTATTAACAATAGGTACAAACTTATCATTTGTGATTTAGTGCTGCCCGGTCTTAACGGCTTTGAAATAATAGACGAAATAAACAAGAAAAATTTAGTTACTCCTATAATTGTGACTTCGGGCTATTCTACAATTGAAAATGCCATAAAGGCTTTGCAATACGGAGCAATTGATTTTCTTCCAAAACCTTTTACATATGACGAGGTTCTCTGTTGTTTGAAAAGAGGAATGAACTATGCGAGCATTTTGTCGCAACAGGTTGAAAGTGCGATAGATGAAAAGAAATCGGAGCTCTTGTTTGTTCCTTGCCCGCCGTCGTATTACCGCTTTGGGTTAGCTACATGGATAAAAATAGAAAACGATAAAAGTATTACAACCGGTCTTACAGACCTTACGTTGCGCACAATATCAAAACTTGATGAACTAAACTTGCTGAATGAGGATGATATCATACAACAGGGAAGGGAATACTTATCTCTTAACTGCGACCTGGGATTAAAGCATAAAGTATTATCGCCTGTTTCGGGTATTGTTACCGAGGTTAATAACAACGTACTTAAAGAACCGGCACTCGTTGAAAAAGATCCTTTTTTTGAAGGATGGATATATAAAATATCACCAAACAATATTGATGCCGACCTGTCGTATTTAACGTCGTGCAGCACGGATAGATTTTAACATTACTAACTAACCTGGAGGTAGCCATGGTATTTCTTGTTATAGTAGTTCTACTTGTATTATTTATACTTGCCGATTTGGCTATTCGTCATTTACTGAAATATTACAAAAACAAAAAGCTAAGGCAGGAACGAGAAAGAATTCTGCAAACAAGTCTTTCTTACGATTTTACGAGTGAAGCAGTTTCGCTAAAACGTGTTGAAGTAGAAAATCCAAAAGCCCGTATATTGTGCGTTGACGACGAAGAGATAATATTAGACAGTTTCCGAAAAATACTTGTGCTCGAGGGTTATTCAATAGATACAGTTGAAAGCGGAAAAGAGGCGCTAGGCATGGTTCAAAAGAATCATTACGATTTTGTCTTTACCGATTTGAAGATGCCTGAAATGAGCGGTGAAGAAGTTACAAAAGCTGTTAAACATATTCGACCCGATATTGATGTAGTAATTATTACTGGTTATGCAACAGTTGAGTCCGCTGTTGAGTGCATGCAGTATGGAGCAATGGACTATTTGCAAAAACCGTTTACCGAAGAAGAGCTTCTTGCAAAAGCAAAAGAGTTTTTAATTAAGCGTAAGCAGAGTATTAAATCGACGCTTAAACCCAAAGTAAACATTACCCACTTTGCCGATACAAAGCTGAAAGGTGAAACCGACTTTGCTATTCCCGGCGGTGCATTCATATCGCGTTCTCATGTATGGCTGAATCTCGAACAGTCCGGTAAGGCGAAGCTGGGAGTTGACGACTTTGCCAAAAAAATAATCGGTAAAATAGACGGCATTGATTTACCCAATCTCGGGATGTTGCTAAATATTGGTCAAACACTATTTAGCGTTAAACAAGGCACCAAAAGAATATCTTTCCCTTCGCCAATAACGGGCAAGGTGCTGAAAGTAAATAATAATTTGGCGAACGAACCAGTTTTGCTAGATGACACCCCTTATTCTACAAATTGGATTTGCGAACTCGATTGTGAAAAGCTTGATGAAGAGTTGAAAACATTAAAAATCGGTAAATCCGCTGTTAACTATTACCGTGATCAAATTGACGAGCTTAATTTTTTGATAAAAGGGCTTAGCAAGTCGAACGGAAGTTCTTATGCTTATATTTCATTATTTGAAAAAGTTGATCAAACGGAATTCGTTAAACTGTCTGATAAATTTTTCAACAAAGTGTAAAAGTGGCGAGTCGTAAATCGAATTGAAGGCAATTTAGCTTTATGCCCGCTATTGATTGGGCGGGCATAATCGAATTAATTTATGAGAATCGATCTTCGTATTGAATCACTACATTATCACTTGCCGGATAACCGACGCATGTTAAGCAATACCCTTGCTCTATCTCTTCATCGCTTAAGGCAGTCTGATCAACCAATTTGAGTTTGCCGGATAAATGTTTCGCTTGGCATGTTCCGCAGCTACCGAAGTGGCAAGAAGCGGGGATTTCTAAACCGATATTCGCTGCTGCTTCCATTATACTTACATCGGGCTGAACATTAACAACATGTTTTTCACCACTTAGTATTATTGTTACATCACGCGGCTTTTCTTCGATTTCTTCATCCTGGTCAATAACTGCCGTTTGATAAATTTCGCGGTGTATTCTGTTTCGTTCAACACCGTTTTCTTTTAATGTTTTAATTGCATCTTTCATTAATGTTTCCGGACCACATAGATAAAAGAGTGAATTGGATTTTATATTTTTATCCAGCAATAATTGTAATATTGAGTCTTTGCCGATGCGTCCTGTTAATCCTTTCCAGCCATTGTGGGGTTGAGTAAGAAAATACTTTACTACAAATTTATCACCAAATCTTTTGGTTAATACATCTAATTCGTTTTTATAAATAATCGATGTCTCTGTGCGGTTGCCGTATAATAAAATTATTCTGCTGTTCGGCTCGTTGGTCAAAATGGTTTTTAACATTGAAAACAAAGGTGTAACACCACTGCCTGCAGAAATCATTACAAAGAGTCTTTCTTCGCCTCGGTTTGGCTGAATAGTGAAATTCCCAAGCGGTGGTAAGGATTCGATTACATCACCGATTTTTAGTTCATTGTAAAGATATTTAGATATTACACCATTATCGATCTTTTTAATTGCAAGTTCAATGTTAGGTAATTCATTTGGAGAAGAAGAAATTGAAAACCCTCTTCGTACTTCTTCGCCGTTTATGTTGAATAACAGCGTCAAAAACTGTCCGGGTAAAAACTCCTTTAACCGACCATCTTTTTCAGCCAGAGTTAGACAAACAGTATCTTCATACTTTTTATGAACTGAGTTAATTTCGAATTGCAAATTGTTAGCCATAATTTCCATTCTTTTAAACCGGAACAGAAGCGTTGCTAAAATAGTTCGGTTCAGAATACGTAAAAACGCATCAGGGGAAATAGATTAATTTTAAGAGTGCTTCGAAACGGTAGCTAAACTTCTGCCTTTTCTTTCATAAATAGTTTTTGCATCTCTTTCTTTTCTCTTTTTTTCCAAGCTCCCTTGTGATATGCATAACCGGTAACTAATGGCATTGCAATAGTCGCTTCGCTATAAACCATTTGTTCATAAGAAAGAGCTACTTTGCCCCATGAGCTGGCTTCTTTTAGAGTTGAACCCGATAAAGCGCCGTCGCGTTCGTCGGCAACAGTTATTTGAATTGCATACTTATGCATAGGTGCATCTTCCTGCAGGATGTCCGCCGCAACCACAATATCCTGTGTAAAATTTTTCGGCACCCCGCCGCCAATCATAAATATACCGGTTTCGCCGCTGTTCAATTTAATTTGGGTAAGTTCAAGGAAGTCTTTACCGGAATCGAATGAAACATGACTTCCGGGATTTTTATGTTGATGAACAACTATGCCGAAGCCTGCCGAACAATCCGAGAAAGCCGGAACGAAAATAGGAACGTTATTTTTGTAAGCGGCATAGATAACGCTATCGTCTACTTTCGGGCCGCCGTTATCGCCGAGGTATTTACCGAAATGCCATAGCAGTTCGCGTGAAGAATACGGACGCGGCTCAAGACTGTTAAAAATAGTTTCGGTTGTGTCATCGCAAATACGTAGTTCGTCCTCGTCAATAAATGTATCGTATATACGGTCGATAGCTAGTTCGCGCATTTCGTTGTCGTCAACAAAGGGTGTTCCCTTGTAATGTTTGAATCCAAGCGCTTCGAAGAAATCCTGGTCAACCATTATTGCGCCGGTTGAAACAATTGCATCAACCATGTTATTTGTAATGAGATCGTAAACAACTCGCTTTAATCCTGCACTGAATAAACTCCCTGCTAGCGTAAGAATTATTGAACAGCTTTTATCGCGTAGCATCATATCGTAAATGTTAGCCGCACGGTTCAAATCGCGTGCTGAAAATGCCATGTCTTTCATTGCATCTACCAGGCTAAGCACGTTGTGTTCTTTTATATCGATGTGTTTAACTACATCTTTGAGATAGTCTTTCTTTTCTGCCATTCAGAAATTCCTATTTAATGATATACAATATGCCAAACTATATCATAAAGAAATAGTTGAGCACCATACAAGGGCGTTCTTTAGAAGTAATAATGTTTCTTCTACAAATTTATTTCAAATAAATCATTTTTTTCGTTGACTGGCGATTTTGTTGTTTTCCTGTAATTATAATTTTATAAAAATAAATACCTGAGGGAATATTATCCGGTTTCCAAAGATAGGAATGCAAACCAGCAGGTTTTTCTTCAGATCTAGTCGAGTATACTGTTTCACCGAGAGTATTATAGATTAATAAAGTTACTTTTCCTGGTTGTCTTATTTGATACTCTATTGTTGTAAATGGATTAAAGGGATTAGGATAGTTTTGTAATAAATCAAAATCTTTAATAGGAGCAAATTCAGTCTTAACAGAAGTTAAAGGACTTTTGATTATGGCTGTATATATTTCCATTTCATAATCTTGATTTCTTTCATCTATCCAGACAGGAATTATTCTATCGTTAAAAAAATCTATACCAACATATTCACCGAACCGAACATCCGCATTAATAAAAGTTAATTCAAATTCCTCATTGCTTAATTGCTCCCTATTAAATGTTTTTCCGCCATCTGTGGATATTGCCAGATGGAAAGAATATCTAAATTCAGGAGATATTTTAAGCCGACGATAAATTATTGATAAGTTTCCATTTTCGTTGATGGATATCCAAGGTATGCCCTCATAAACAGAGCTACCTACTCGATCGTTGACTTTGATTTTATCACTCCAAGTATCTCCATTGTCTGAAGAAACTGCCAAATAAATGTCATCGTCACTTCTAGACCTATCTTGCCAGGTAACATATATATTTCCTCTCATCTTTCCATCGCTTAAATCTACTCCTGCGGAAGGAAAGACAGATTTATCATCAGTGTTTATTACCTTAGGTTCGTCAAAAGTATTACCACCGTCGAAAGATCTGCTTACTACAATTTGATCAGTCGATCGTAACCAAAATACATATATCTCACCATTTGGACCTGTAACCGGAACTGAGCCTTGTACTCGATTTTCAGTGCTTAGCTTTAGAGGCGAACTCCAACTTTCTCCTCCATCAGTTGATTTACTAAAAAGAATATCCCGAATGAACGTTCCGGTTGTATCCATAATTCGGGTCCAGCTAACGTATAGGTTGTCAACATACGGGCTTGATAAAGAAAGATCGGTTGCAATATACTCTTTGTCCTCCTTGTAGGTACCCCCGGAAACCATGTAGGTTTTATCAAAGGTTTCTCCTTCGTTTGTTGATTTATATACCCATACTTCTCCGTATCCGGTAGTATCATTTAGTAAAAGAGTTGCAACGTAGAAATTTCCTTGTGTGTCGGTAGTTACCGCAGGATCAGTTGCAAGTGGAGCAGTCGGCACCGGAGGTAATAGCTTTCCTTCCGACCAAGTAGTTCCACCATCACTTGAATAACTGTACCCAACTCTTCTAACAGCAGGTTCGGCACCTTCTCTAAAGTCTCTCCACGCTACTACAACCCTATTTGGATTTTTTCTGCTGATCTTTACAGAAGGCTCGTTTTGAGGGGCAGCATTGTTGGTTATATTCACATTTTCATAGTTTGATGAAGAAGTGAATCTTTCGATTGAATCTTTCTTGAACTCACTATTACCTTTCAAAGATAAAAATGATGCTTCAGCTAGATTTAAAGGACTGTTGTAGTAAGGAATTTTTGATTGACCAAAAACTAAAAGACTGGTACTGATTTGAATTAAACAAAGAACGAAAAAGTTGCCTGTGTTTTTCATGGACTACCTCCTAGCTTTATAAGTTAAATATGCGATTGTTCAATCGAAGTAAACCGTAGTCAATAATTCACAAAAAGTAGTTTCCTTTTATTAAAATAAATAAATCACCAACGAGAATCTTCATCTTTCTACTCTCTTTTAAATGGGCATTGTCTATTTGAATCCATTTCTAATTCGAATCAATTCTCATGAATTGATGTTTGCTTATGAAATGCCTTTAGAATTTTTTTTGATTAAACCTCGATTTTGCAATAAAAAAGAGGTGGTTAATCCAATAGCTAAAAGTATTCCGATGAGTTAATCTAAAAATTGTTAGAGGAAAGTAATGCATAATAACAGGTTAAAAATTGAATTTAACAGCAAAACAATTTTGGTAAAGAAAAATTCTAATCTGCGTAAAGCGCTTAAGGAGAATAGTTTGCTTCCTTATAATGGAATGAGCACTTACCTTAATTGTCGTGGCTTCGGGACCTGCGGAACTTGCGCTGTGATGGTTGAAGGAAAAGTTTCTCCAAAAACCAAGGTTGAAAAGTGGCGGTTAAATTTTCCGCCGCACAATGAAAAAGACGGTTTACGATTAGCGTGTCAATGTAAAGTTCTTAGTGATTTAAAAATTACTAAGTTTGGAGGATTTTGGGGTCAGAATAAGGTAGTGAGCACGTAACAAAAGAATACAAGGACAACAGATTCTTAGTATTTGTGGTGAAGAAAAGAATTGATTTTTTCGAGTGGCCGCTGAAGTGAAGTTAGTAACAAAATCAATATAGAAGCTTATTATATGTTATATGAAACAGTAAACCTCTTTTTTAGTTTGAATCCTCGTTAATACAATTAGTATGCTAAGCTAATCTTCTATTTTTCAAAAACTTCTCTGCCAAAACCTTGCTGATAATGAATATCAATTTAAATCTATTTAGTTAGATTAAATTATTTCCCTCTCGCATATTATTTCAAAAATGAATTTATTATTACTTAAATAATTTTGTTGATTTTCCAAATACTATTATTTAGTTTCTAAAAAGGATATAT
>JANQLA010000577.1 GCA_028280855.1 Melioribacteraceae bacterium | reverse complement strand
GGATTCCCTGATAACACATATGATCTTTCAACACCTATATCCAGTATACCATGGGTTATGCCTGCTACACTTTCAAAATATGTTTGGATGCTTGCCGAAGATGATTCCGTGCTGAGCGGGCAAGGAACCTGGAATTTATCAATAAAAGCTTCGCCAGGCGATAAAATCAGATGGTGGGACACTTCGGTTGTGCAGGATACGGGCGAGGATATGATAATTGTGGGATTTCAAACGTATTCCAACTGGAGTCAAATACTTGAAGACCCAACATCAGGAACGCAAGCAACCGGTGTTGCTTATATTCAATCCGGCTTCAGTTTTACAACCTTAGCTAATCTCAAATTTCAAATGAACTCATTTCAAAATAACTATGTGCAAGCTGTTGTAAAGTCCGGCGCTCCAAATAATGTCAGCGTAACTTATTATTTGGTAATGGCAAAATTGGATACCAGCAAGGTAGGAACACCGACTCTGAAAGGTTTATATAAATTTGACCCTACAATTACGATTAGGCAATAAGGGTAAAAATACTTGTCGTCTCTAAAGCAGACGGCAACATTACATAACTATTTTTAATGTTCTACAGCATCTTTTAGTTATCAAAGGGTAAGAGGCGGTATTCGAAAACTTTGTAGTTATTTTTACATGGTAATACAATTACCGTAACCTAATAATTTTACTTTCTCTAAATGGGCGTGAGGAGTAAATTATTTATACGATCCAAAACATAGGCTAAAGCTCATTACCAAGGGGCTTTAGCCATTTTGTATAAGACAATAAAGAGAAGACTCTTTGATAACCAAATAATGAGTTCGATAATAACCCGGTTTTCACTACCGCATCATGGGTATTCTGTCAGTGATCTTTGATTTAAATTTTTTCCCAATTGGTAAAGTTTTGCCAATAATACTTACGGTATATTCCTCAAAATTGAATTCTTTTATCTCTCTTAAGTTGGCAATATAATTTTTGTGAATTCTTATGAAACTATTTTCGGGCAGCTTTTTCTGAAGCTCGGATAACGACGAAAGCAGCGTATACTTTTCCGATGTAGTTACAAGCGTAGAATAATTTGATTCCACTTCAGCGTAAAGAACTTCATTGTAAAGTACCTTAACAACCCTTTTCATTTTTTTGATATAAAAAAAGTCATCCTGGAAAATACCCTTTTGAAAAGATTCCCTAATACTTCCGCCCGAACCGTAATTAAAATAATGAATGGCCAATTCCATTTGGTGCTGCAAGGTGAACCTGTCATAAGGCTTTAATAAATAGGCAAAGGGCTGCGCTATTTTCGCCTTATGAAATGTTTCCAACGTATTATCAACGGTAATAAAAATAACAGGTTTCCTGCAAAGCTTATCTTCGGTAATTCTCATCCCGACTTCAATGCCGTCCATTTCTCCTTTCAAGTTGATATCAAGAATTACAAGGTCAGGTTCTTTACCGTAAAACAGGGCAAGCGCTTCTTTACCTGATTGAGCTGTTCCGCAAACGCTATAACCCAGTTCCGTTAAATCGTTTTTAAGCTTATCGGCTTGTGCTTCTTCGTCTTCTACGATTAGTATTTCGATTTTGCTTGTCATACAGTTAAGCGAATGTCTCCGACTTTTCTACCGGCAACGTAAATATAAAAGCGGCTCCTTCACCCAGGCTGCTTATTACCGAGATTTCACCACTGTTTCTTTCAACAAATTCTTTGCTCATCCATAAACCAAGGCCGGTGCCTCTTTCACCGCCTGTTCCTGTTTTAACTTTTTTGCCGTCAAATGTAAACAAAGTTTTTTTCTTCTCCGGTGAAATCCCCTCCCCCGTATCTTTAACCGTTATCTCCACTTTGCCATTATGTTCTCTTAAAATAATAGTAACGGTTCCGCCGCTGTTCGAAAACTTAATCGCATTATTTAACAGGTTGTTAATCACCGATCTTACCATGTTAACATCGGCAAAGACGTAAAATTCATCTTCAACATTCTGAAGAATTTTAACGGCCTTCAATGCAGCATAAGGCTTATTAATTTCAATACACTGTTCAGCTAAATCCGCAACATTAAATTCCGTAGGACTGAAAGGAATCCTGCCTTTTTGCATAACCGCCCAGTTGAAAAGGTTTTCCATCATCAGGTTTACACTATTTACGGAACGATCAAAGTTTGGAATGGATTCCCTGACTTTAGGTAAGTCGCTCGATTCAATGTTTCTTTTAAGCTCATCGGACATGTTGATAAGCGATACGACAGGCGACCTTAAATCATGCGCAATTATTGAAAAGATTTTATCTTTTGTTGCATTGGCGTCTTCAAGTTGCTCGTTGATTTCGGATATTTCATTTTTTTGCTTGTTAAGTAAGCTGTTTGATTTTCTTTTTTGGTAGTAGCCGGCGGAAATCAACACCGCTAATATTAATAAAAAAGAAACAGCCGTTATTAGAAAAGTCCTCTGAGTATTGCTTCTTTCTATCCTTGCATTCTGCAGTGCAATCTGTTCATCTTTTTTTTCGGATTCATATTGCTCCCGTATTTTCGCAATCTCTTTTTCCTTTTCAATAGTAAAGACGCTGTCTTTAAGTTTTGTATACAATTGAAAATATTCGAAAGTATTATAGTCATCCTTTAGCTTTTGATAAACCGATGCAAGAGATTTGTATATCTCCATGTTCAGTTTAATATCGTCTACTTTTCCCGCGAATTGCAAAGAGGTTTTAAGGTTCTCTAAAGCTTTATTCCAATTCTCTCTATCCTTATTAATTTTAGAAATATTGAAATATGTTGTTGCAATACCGACATTATCATTCAATTCCTTTTTAATATTTATACTATTTCCGAAATAACTAACAGCCTTATCGTAGTCTTTCATTTTGTAATGAAGGTTTCCAAGATTATTATAGAGTTTCGATAGCCCCTTTTTGTCGTTCGACTTAATTTTAATATCAAGGCTCCTGGTATACATTTCAGCGGCTTTTTCAAAATTCTTTTGCAATGAGTAAACAATTGCAATGTTGTTATAAATCTTTGTAACCTCCTTGAGATTATTTATTTCCCTGAATGATTGTAAGCTTTTTTCATAGTGTTCAATAGCTTTGTCGTACTCCTTAAGATGCCTGTGAAGCATTCCGATTATATTCTCTGCTTTTGCAACTCCTTCCCTATCATTGATTTTGGCTGCCAAATCCAATGCTTCAAAAATGTATTCAAAGGATTTATCGAACTCCCTTTTATAGTAATGAAGGTATGTTAATAATCTAAGATTCTTAAGTAAACCGGGTTTATAACCTTCTTGCTGAGACATGTCATAAGCATCGGTAGCAATTTTTATAGCTTCATCGGTTTTAGTACGGCGTATTTCTTTTGCCGTATTATACAATGAATCAATAACGGGGATTAAACCGGTAGTTTTTTCCTGGGCGTGGGACGACACAATAATTGATATAATTATCGGGATCAGTTTTATTTTCATCATAACTTTGGTGATAAAGTTTTAATACTCCGCTCTTAATCAAAAAATTAGTGCATTCTAATTGTTTTCTTCATCTAATGTTTCTTCTTCTTCATAAATAACATCGGTTTCAATTTCCTCAGCGTTTACCGGGCCGATTTTTTTTAGTAGATTAGTTTCCTTATAAATGTTCAGGAAATTTTTTATCTCTACCTGTTCGCTATTTTCTCTTTTCTTCACAAAATCAAGTTCTTTATCAACAAAATTTCCAAAGTCGGCAATACCATCGTGGAGCTCCGCATCACTAACAAACAGTTTCGGTCCGTAGCAAAGTTGCGCTTTTCGATCATTTGTATTAGTCAATAACAAAATACTATCGGCGCCGTTTATAAACTCCAAATTGTTTTCGCCGGAGAATTCACCTTTTTTGACTGTTAGCTTTATTACAAGAGAAGTGGCAGGACTTGGGCTAATCGATATTATTTTTGCCTCAAGTAATTCATAAGCAGCTGGAACCGGCTCGGGTGTTTTAGTTAAATTAAAGTTAAAATGACCAGTGCCGGGGGCATGTTCTCCATTCAAAATTAAGACGTCATCTCTTGGAATAATTACTATTTTGTTCAGTTCACGAACTACGGTTACTATCGGATTTGAATTCATTTCGTCCTCAATTTACTTTTTACTATTTGAAAATTTCCCTAGGGAAGGTATGCATCAAAATACATAAAATATTGATTATAATCTATGTCTCAATTACAAAATTTATAGTAGATAGTAACTATTATAAGATTTTGACATTAAAGTTTTATAAAAAAATATATTTATAAAGATTTTTTTTACCGGACAACCTGTTTTCGAAAAGTAAAGCCGTGCGAACCAATAAATTTATTAATATACCTGCATACAAAAAGAATCAATTTTTCAGCAGTTTCCATTTATGCCCTTTGTGGTAATATCGATACTCTTATCGCGATGCTCTCTTTATATCAAAAATTTTGATATGATGCTGTGCATTTAAGTTCCGTAGTTAGGTTCTTTTTGTTACAAGTATTCTGAATAATTTAATGTTTTGAATTTAGACAAAATATATCTATTATGACTTTAGCGGAAATTTAATCTCTCAAATTATAATAGAGGTCAGAATGAAAATGAATAGATTTTGCTTTCTTGTTTGTTTGTTCATAATAAATAATTTACTACTTAGCCAATCAATCAAAACCGATCCGGCTCAGTATGATTCTCTATTTATTGCGGCAATGCTGGACGCTCAAAATCCTACTCCGGATAAAATATACGACGGGCTAACAATTATTGAAGGCAACCCCGACTTAATCGATACCTTGATCGATGGAGAAAGGCACATACTCGTGGTATCCTGGAAAAGTCATGAGAGCTGGTACACCGACCCGGGTCAAAAAGATAGTACGGGAATCTATCCATTGTGGGTTACGGTTGCCCCGCAGGTTAAGTTAAAATGCGAAGAGTATTTTGAAACTTTGCCTGACCCTGTAATGAGATTAAACCAGCTTCTAGGTTTGCAGCCAACAAGCGAAGAGGTATTTTTTCTTGAAGCATGGGTCAAACCTGGAGATTTATGGCGACCTTGCCCGGATAATGAAACCGATGATTCGGAATGCGGACTTAACCTGCCCGATGACGTTACTCCCGAATACAGGCAATGGTTCAACAATACCAGGGCAACTCAATATGTGGATTGTTCGGATACAATGTTTGTGTACTCCGGGATTAATGAAGGCTACCCCTGGACCCAGCTTGGCTATACTTACGACTGGAACCCGTCAAATGAAACAAACATCGGCTTAAGCGAGTTTGTGCTTCCGGCAAATAAATACTTTTACGTTCGCGGTAAATATCTAACCGATGAATACTGTGCGCTTGGAAGAAGCCACAAATAATTTTTTTTAATATTAAAGATTCCATCTTTCAAAAAGATGGAATCTTTGGATATAAAAATAACACATCCAACGAGTTTTGTATTTCGGCGCTTTACCAAATGGTAAAGTAAGTTGTTTAAAGACCCGTTTTAGCTTTTGCCTGTTTTTAAGTTAAGCGAAGGTGTGCTATTAAGGCTTGGTTCTAATTGTCAAATCAAAACATTCCTTCTTCCCAAACTTTTTTATGAAGGAATATCTGAATCAGGTTACGCTATTATTGCGTACTTCAACCGGTATTGTAAATCCAATCCCGGTGCCCTTTTTATGCTCGCTTTCTATCCATATCTTGCCGCCAAGCATTTCTATAAATTCTTTGCAGATTGCCAAACCCAGGCCGCTTGAAAAATCCTGAAGGTCTACTCTTTGATTGGATTCAAAAGGTTTAAATACATCATCGATATTATGTTTCGTGATCCCTATACCGCTATCTTCAACGGTTGCCGATAGCTTATGCTTTTTTTCGTCGTCTTCAAAAGTTTCAAGCACAACTTTTATTTTACCTTCGGAAGTATACTTGATTGAATTTCCGATTAAGTTTATAAGCACCTGCCTGAATTTATTTCCATCTGTCTTAAGAACATTCGTAGTCACTTTAGAAGTATCCAAAACAAGCTCATTCCTTTTAGTAGAAGCAAGAGGATTCAACAACGTAATAACCGAATCCGCTACATCAAATAAATTGAAATAGTCTTCATCAAGCCTTATATGCCCTGTTTCAATTTTTGCATAATCAATAAAGTTATTTATCGTGTAGAGAAGATTTTCAGCGGAAATTTTTACCGAGGCGCCGTAATCTTTTAACTCATCGGGCGATTTAATCATATCGTTTTCAATGAGCTCAAAAAAAGATAAAATGGAATTAAGCGGGGTTCTTACCTCGTGATTAATTTTAGCCAGTATACCTATCTTTTGGTTTTTTTGTTCAATCGCTTTCTTAGTGATACTTTCTCTTTTTTGAGACTCTTCCATCAGTCTTTTAAGCGCGTGGTTCCTGGCTCTTTCAGCCTGTTTAACTTCGGATTCATCCCACACTATTAACTCAATGAACTTTTTATTATCAATTGTAATCAGCTTTACCGAGAGGTTATAATAAAGCATTTCTTCCCCTCTGCCCAGTTCAACCCCGGAACCTTCATAAGAGCCATTTTGCAAAGTCGATTCAATAATCTTTTTGGATTTGATTTTATTGATAAAATCGATGCCGAAAGAATTATACTCCTCCGGCTTGCCGAAAAGCTCGTTGAAACATTTGTTGGATGTAAGTACATTGCCTTTTAGGTCCAGTTTGCACATACCTATCGGAGCATTGGAGAAAAGAAATTTTATTTCTTCGTTTCTTTCGTGAAACTTCAATCTCATTGAATATATTAAACTGCTTGCGCCTACACTCAACAAACTTATAAACGATACGAAAATAACTGTTGAAAACAGATTTGGGAAATGAAAGATAGCGTTATCGGAGCTGATTATAGTTACCGCGAATAACATGTTATAATATATAGCAA
This sequence comes from Melioribacteraceae bacterium, assembly GCA_028280855.1. GTDB lineage: Bacteria > Bacteroidota > Ignavibacteria > Ignavibacteriales > Melioribacteraceae > PGYT01. Next base: position 7,190 of record JANQLA010000577.1, on the reverse strand, counting down.
CAATAATTTGATTTTTTGCATCCCATCCGAATATTATGGCAATTGTAAAAACCAATAAAGACAGTAACTGCGAGTTGATAAAAACAGTCTCGGGAATCTTGTACAATGTTACAAGAAATGAAAGAATAAGCGAAACTATAAGAATGTGCACAAGCCAGGTAGCATACTTTCCGGCAAACGGTCTATATGACAGAAAGAATATCCCTACCGCTACAATAGTTAAAAACAACCTTGCAAAATAAAGCTCGAAATGAAAAACATGAAAATAGAATACTTCGAAAAGAAGCGCCCAGCTTCCCGCGACAATTGCCAATGCAGCAGTCATCCTTAGAGAATTGAGCAGGCTTTCATTACTCATTAAGGCTCTTCCCTGTCTTTATCATACTTCTTAAACACTCTTTATAAAGTGATAATTTGAATTTCTAATATGATAATAACTTTCCTCTTAAAACTTACATTATGCTTTAGTTAAAATCGAGTAAAAATTAAATAGAATGAAAATTTATTACAATACCGCTTAAACTCTTTTGTAAGTTGTTTTCCTCAACTTTATATTAATGTCAACAAGACATTGTCTCTTTTACAAACGGATATTTTATGAAATTTATTGCCGACCTTCACATACATTCTTTTTATTCACGAGCAACAAGTAAGGACTTAACTTTCGAACACCTTTGGAAGTGGGCTCAGCTTAAAGGTGTACATGTTGTTGCCACCGGTGACGTAGCTCACCCAGGCTGGCTGGCTGAAATAAAAGAAAAGCTCGAACCTGCCGAGGAGGGTTTATTCAGGTTAAAATCCGAATATGAAAGTAAAGTTAAAGACGAGATTCCCGGAGCCTGTGAAAGAATAGTCCGGTTTTTAATCGGCGGAGAGATAAGCAATATTTACAAGAAAAACGATAAGGTGCGTAAAATACATAATGTTGTGTTTACTCCGTCAATTGAAGCAACGGAAAAACTCCAGGCGAGACTTGAAAAGATAGGCAATATTCGTTCCGACGGGAGACCGATTCTTGGCCTAGATTCCCGCGACTTATTGGAAATAGTTTTAGAGCTAGATTCACAGGCGCACTTGATTCCTGCCCACATCTGGACGCCATGGTTTGCAATGCTTGGTTCAAAGTCCGGTTTCGATTCTGTTGAAGAATGCTTTGGTGACTTAACTGAACATATCTTCGCTTTGGAGACGGGTTTATCATCCGACCCCTCAATGAATTGGAGGCTATCGCAATTAGATAGGTACACGCTTGTCTCAAACTCGGATGCACACTCGCCTCAGAAACTTGCCCGGGAAGCAAATGTGTTTAACACCGAGTTGTCCTACCACTCTATCTTCGATGCTTTAAAAACCGGAGACAACGAAAAGTTTTGGGGAACAGTAGAATTCTTCCCTGAAGAAGGAAAGTATCACTATGACGGCCACAGGAAGTGCGGTATACGCTGGAATCCGAAAACAACGTTGGAGAACAATAAAATATGTCCTGTCTGCGGAAATCCTGTAACGGTGGGTGTTATGCACAGGATAGAAACTTTAGCCGACTGCGAATCGGGACGTAAGAAAGAAAACGCACATTCTTTCAAAAGCTTGATCCCTTTACCCGAAATTCTATCCGAAGTTTTGCAAGTTGGTCCAGCCTCCAAGAAAGTTAGGCAAGCTTATGAATCATTGCTTGAAAATTTGGGTTCTGAGTTATCCATACTGCAGGATGTTCCTTTGGAAGATATAAAAAATTCCGGGGGTGAACTTCTTGCTGAGGCTGTTAAAAGAATGCGTGACGGAAATGTAACGCTAGCCGGCGGATACGACGGTGAGTACGGGGTAATTAAACTTTTTGAAGATGACGAAAGAGAAAGGTATACCACGCAGTTGGGTTTTTTCGGGGAGACTAATCGAAGAAAAAATAAGATTGAAAATAATAATGCTGATGCAAGCCAACCGCTGCCCAAAAGCAAATTGCATGATTCTAAGAAAGGAACAAAAAATATTGTCTTAAAAGAGAAGCAAGAGAACTATTCTACTGGAGACAATAATATTCTAGCCGGTTTAAATGAACAGCAGAAAGAAGCTGTGCTATGTACAAATCAACCTTTAATAATAGCAGCAGGACCAGGTACCGGGAAAACAAAAACGCTAACAACACGGATTGCTTATTTGGTAAAAGAAAAAATAGCGTCACCAGAGAATGTTCTTGCAATAACTTTTACTAATAAAGCTGCCGGCGAAATGAAATTGCGCTTAACAAAACTTTTGAACGAAGATGCCTCCGGGAAAATTACTGTAAAAACATTCCACGCATTAGGCGCGACAATTTTGAAAAATGAGGGAGAAAAAATCGGGTTGAAAAATACGTTTTCGATCTGTTCCGAAGAGGAAAGACGAACTATTCTCAAAAAGCTTTACACCGGCTTTGGAGAGAAAGAAATTAATAATTACCTGGAGCAAATTTCATTCGCTAAGAATAACTTACTAACACAAGGTTCGCCGGAAGTAAAAGAATTCACAGGGATTTACAGTAATTATCAATCTTATTTAAGACGAAACCAAACGGTAGATTTCGATGATTTAATTTCGATGTGCGTAAGTTTACTTGATGAGTTTGCCGAGGTTTTGATAGAATATCAAACTATGTACAAATGGATTTCAGTTGATGAATACCAGGATATAAACTATGCGCAATACAGGTTGATGAAATTACTATGCACTGATAGCAATAATATTTGTGTTATAGGTGATCCCGACCAGGCGATTTACGGGTTTAGAGGCGCCGACCGTAAATATTTTTTGAAGTTCGAAAACGATTTTCCGGGCGCCAAAACCGTTAGCTTAAATAAGAACTACCGCTCCACACAAATGATACTTGATGCATCGAGCCAGGTGATTGCAAAAGGTTCAGAAAAAAATGACTCCAGGCTTTTAAGCGATTTGATAAGTAAGACCCGGTTGGAAATCTACCAAGCTCCTACTTACAAAGCCGAAGCGGAATATGTTGTTCATCAAATAGAAAAGATGGTAGGCGGTACAAGTTACTTTTCGCTGGATTCGGGCCGTGTTGGTGATGAAGATATAGGCGATAGAAGCTTTGGAGATTTTGCGGTGCTATATAGATTGGGTGTGTTGGCCAACCCCTTAATAGAAGCATTCGAACGCTCGGGTATTCCTTATCAAACCGTTGGCGATACGCTTTTCTATGAAAAGAAAGAAGTAAAAGAAATAATTACGTATCTCAGGTTTATTTATAATCCCGATTCTAAATTACTGGCTCAAATGCGAGATAAGCATTTTGAAAAAATTCTACTCCTGCTTGAAGAAATAAGACTGGATTACGAGTCATGCAAAATTGTTGATATAATTGACCGAATTAATGAATTTCTTGTAAAAAACTTATTGACAAAGGACAATGAAAAGCGTGCCGAACTTGTAAACAAGCTAAAATCAAGAGTCGCTTCTTTTGAGAACAGGTTAAATGATTTTCTTGAATCGACGACACTTCAGAAAGAAACGGATGAATATGACCCTAGAGCAGATAGGGTTACTTTAATAACTCTGCATGGTTCAAAAGGACTTGAATTTCCAGTTGTGTTTATTACCGGTTGCGAAGAAAACCTGATTCCATATAAAAGAGAAAACAAAACTTTTGATGCAGAGGAAGAACGAAGGTTATTTTATGTTGGTATGACACGAGCCAAAGAAAAACTAATTTTAACTCATTGCAAATCCCGTTTCCTCTTTGGCAAATCGATCGGGAATAAACCATCCCGTTTCATTTACGATATAGAAAACAAACTGAAAGAACTCAAAAAGGCCGAACCGGGAAAGCAGAAAAAGGAAAAGACAAAAGAAGATACCGGGCAATTGGGTTTGTTCTGAATTTAAAAAACATTACGACAACGTTAGCTCAGACCTTCCAATCTGAGCATACATGATTAAAAGAAATTTAAATCGCTTGAGTATCCGTGCATAAAACAGCATCTGCTAAGGGCAGTTCCACCTGTCAGATAAAACGGAAGATTTAAGTCTTTCACAAGTTTTATTATCCCATCCTGAAAAGGGTAAAGTTTCTTCTTGTAAAAATTTTCTAACGAATTCATAGCGTTCTTTTAATGTATTGTTACGAAGTTTAGAAATAATACTTTTGGAAAGATTTTGACGGATATAGTCTATGCCAAGAACATCTATCAATTCATACCATGATAAACGATCAAGCAAACGTCTTAAAATATATTCTTTGTTGAAAAATCCATTGCCTGCTTTTTTATTCAATAGTATGTCAAATAATTCAGCCGAATCAACATTATAATCCCAAAAAGCGTTTCCGATTTTTTGTCCAACTACTTTATTGTAATTCATATCCTTACTTATCAAGTTGAGAATCCGATGAATTTTATAAAACGAACATTAACCAACATACTATTACTTGCAATGAGAATTCATTAGCTCACTCAACTTGCTTTACAATCCCATCAACGAGCTTATAATTAATGTTCGTTCTGCTGCATTCTGCTTCATCGTTTTCATTGAACTTTAATTTCTCGCCACCTTCGCTCATCCACCCTACAATCCGCGCCGGGTTACCAACTACAAGCGCATAATCCGGAACATCTTTCGTGACAACTGATCCGGCGCCTACAAAAGCAAAACGACCAATCGTATTACCGCATACAATTGTAGAGTTAGCGCCAAGAGATGCGCCCTCTTTCACAAGAGTTTTAATGTAGTATGAAGCTCCAACCTGCGGATACTTGCTGCGCGGATCAATTATATTAGTGAATACCATTGAAGGCCCGCAGAAGACGTAGTCCTCCAATGTAACACCTTCGTAGACTGAAACGTTGTTCTGTATCTTAACGAAATTACCAATTGTTACATTGTTGCCGACGTTTACATTTTGTCCTAGTACACATTTTTTGCCTAACTTCGCTCCGCTCTGCACATGAGAAAAGTGCCATATCTTAGTGCCTTCACCAATTTCTACGTTGTCGTCAACTACAGCGTGATCGTTGACGTAATATTTTTTTGCTTCCATTTATTGACTCAATAAATATTTATGTGGAGAATTAATTTTATCACTTAGTTGCTCTGTTCTAATGGAATGAACAAGCTCAATTGATTGTCTTGCATCAGCAATTGTAAAACCATTTCCTGAAAGAGTTTCTTTGTACACTTCAGTATGCAAATCAGTAAAGCCGCCGGAAAACTCAAGCTCTGTTTCATCAACTGATATAGAGCGAAATGTTTTTTGTGATTTTTGCTTTTGTTCATCGGGTAAATCATTTTCATCAATTGAGAGGAACCAGCTAACATTAGCATTCTCTAATTCAATGAACCCACTGCCTTGTTTTGAATTCAATAGATAAGTTTCTGAGGTAATTCGTTTTCCGAATAACCAGATGAGTAAATCGAAAAAGTGTATTCCGATATTTGTAACAACACCACCTGATTTTGACGAATCTCCTTTCCATGAGAAATCATACCAACTGCCTCTTGAAGTAATATATGTTAACTCAACTTCCTTTTTATTTCCACCAAGGTTTAGTTCATTTTTGAATTCCAAAATCGATGGATGAACTCTCAACTGCAGTAATGTAAATATTCGACGATCTTCTTTACTTTCCAAAGCTTCGAGCAGATCAAGATTCCACGGATTCAAAACCAGCGGTTTTTCACATATGGCGTTTGCGTCCAATCTTAAAGCTAGCCGGATGTGTGCATCATGTAAATGATTTGGCGAGCAAATGGATAAAAAATCGATACCTCGTCCCTCAAAATGTAATCTTTCTAGATGCCGCTCGAACCGTTCGAACTCGCGGAAATAGTCGGCTTTGGGAAAGTACGAATCCAATATCCCTACCGAATCATGCGGATCCAGAACTGCTATAAGATCATTGCCCGTATCTTTTATTGCTTTCAAATGGCGCGGCGCAATGTAGCCCGCAACACCCGTCATTGCAAACTTTTTCAAATCTATGCCTTAATAAATTTTTGATTCTTAAGTTCACTTCTATTAAATGCATTCCTGGTATCTACAACAAGATTTGAATTCTTGTAAATAAAATCATAGTCATAATCATCATGGTTCGTGCTCAGTAATACAGCGTCATAATTAATAAGACTATCTTTTGTTAATTCAGCAGATTGCATTTTGTAATTATACTTGCGAGTTTTTGGTAACTCAGGCACGAAAGGATCATTATAATCCACCTCAGCGCCTTTATCACGCAGTATCTCAATCAATTTCAAAGAAGGTGACTCGCGCATGTCATCAATGTTCTTTTTATACGCGACACCAAGTATCAGGACTCTTGAGCCGTTGATCGATTTTTTCTGATCGTTTAACGCATCCATTAATCTTGATACAACATAATAAGGCTGATAAGTATTGATTTCACCGGCAAGCTCGATAAACTTTGTGTTAATTTCATATTCTCTTGCTTTCCAAGTTAAATAAAAAGGATCGATTGGGATACAATGTCCGCCTAGTCCTGGTCCGGGATAGAATGCGTTAAACCCGAACGGCTTCGTTGATGCAGCTTCAATTACTTCCCATACATCAATATCCATTCGTTCAAAAACCATTTTGAGTTCATTAACCAATGCAATGTTGATAGAACGGTAAATGTTTTCCAACAACTTAGTTGCTTCCGCTGCACGCGTTGAGCTAACCGGGACGGTCTTAACAATTACCTGATCGTATAATGCCTGCGCCGCCTTCAAACAATTTTCAGTTACCCCGCCAACGACTTTGGGAATTGTAGCTGTTTCGTACTTAGGATTATTCGGGTCTTCCCTCTCAGGACTAAAGGCCAGGTAGAAGTCTTCGCCAACTTTAAACTTCTGGATGCTGCTCGCCCCGTTCGCGGGCGATGCTGGTTGCTGATTGATGGGGGCTGACTCAAATAGCGGGAGCAATAGCTCATCAGTAGTTCCGGGGTATGTTGTTGATTCCAATGTTACAATCTGACCTTTGCACAAATATTTAGCGATCGTTTCGGCAGTGCCCACTACATATGACATATCCGGCTCACGGTGTTCATTAAGCGGAGTCGGTACGCAAATTATAATTGCGTCAACTTCGGGTAATCGTGAAAAATTTGTGGTTGCCTTGAGTTTGGCAGCATCAACTGCTTTTTTAATTCTTTCCGAAGCAATATGTTTTATGTACGATTTTCCTTCATTTATATATGGAATCT
>JANQLA010000560.1 GCA_028280855.1 Melioribacteraceae bacterium | reverse complement strand
GCATCCGACTTTATCGGAAACTGTAATGGAAGCGGGTGAACTTACAGGCGGGCACACGCCTCATTTATTCAGACCGAAGAGAAAGTAGTTCAAATCTTTAAGTGAATTGGAGGCGTTGGTAAAACGTCTCTAATTTATTTCCTTTTTTTATCATTATTTTTTTATTTCGGGGAATATTTTGTTTCATTCTACTGTCAGATAATTAACAAAAAAGGATTAAGCCTGTATTAATTATTCTGACCGATGACCAGATACAAACATACCTTCGTAATTCACAACCATAAAAAATTAATTCCAATTCCAGTGGAGAAGTTTGTTTGCTTCTATATCAAGAAAGATATTGTATATGGATACACTATAGAAGATGAAAAGTATCCCATGGACTTTAGCCTGGAAGACTTAAACAAAAAACTTAATCCTGATCTCTTCTTTAGAGCAAATCGGCAGCAGATAATTAACCGTATGGCAGTAAAAGAAGTTGAGTTCTTTTATGGACGAAAATTAGCCGTAGTCTTAAAGATCAATTTTCCGGACCAAATAATTATCAGTAAAGCAAGAGTGGACAAGTTTAAGTTGTGGCTCGACAATTAATTTTCACCTCCATATTTAGTTACTTCACAACAATAATTACCCAGGTAACCGAATATTTAATCTAATTTCTGTTCTTATCACCGAATATATACTCGTGGTTACCACCAAACTGAAAAAAACGTTTCTCAAAAATCAGGAGGTATTTTATGAATATTAGTTCAGTAAGTGCAAAAAACGGAATTAATCAAATCCATCAAATGGACCCTGCAAAAATGAAAGAAAAGATGCAGGAATTGCAAAATAGTGGAATGATGGATACCGCTCATTTCAGCGATGCATCAAAAATGATGAATTTTTTGTCGGGATTAGATTCTACAGGCAAACAGGAGATGAAAGAATTCCATAACTCTATCTTTCAATCGGCGAAAGCGGGTAATGTTGATTCCGCTGAATTAGCGTCGCAGGCGCCGGAAGAACTAAAAGCTTTTGCGGAAGAAAACGGCATTAACCTTGAAGAAATGGTAAGTAGGATGATGGAAATGAAAGACAAACCCAGAGCATCATTTAGTATGAGTAAGGCTCCGCAACCTTACGCTCAATCAGCCGATGAAGAAACAAACATAATTGATTTACTGTTTCCATCGGACGAAAACGAGGAATCGTAGACTTACCAAAATAGAAAGGAAGGACCCTTTCTATTTTAGTTGAGAATTTTGAGATCATATCCTATTTTATTAACATCATCTTCTTTGTTTCCGTAAAACTACCTGTCTCAAGTTTGTAGAAATACATTCCGCTTGTCAGTTTATTTGCGTCAAACTCAACCTGGTAAATCCCAGCTGCTTGTGATTTGTTTACCAATTGGGAAACTTCGTTTCCGAGGATGTCGTAGACTTTTAGTGATACGTGTTGCACCTCGACTCCGCTCGGGACATCGACAACCGGAATTGTATAGGTGATTGTTGTCGATGGATTAAACGGGTTAGGGTAATTTTGTGATAGGTGAAATTCTTCCGGCAATTGCTCGTCATTTAATGATGTAATTGTTGCATCAACTTCTGCAGTTAAGTTGTAATATTCGTATGTACCGTCGGTATCTATTTGCTTAAGGCGATATTGCAGATTTCCAGATGGCCGATTCTCCCCAAAGGGGCTAGCATCGATAAATTCATAACTCTTCGGTGAGTTGCTGTTGCCATGTCCCAGCACAAATCCTATTTTTTCCCAGTTATTAATTTCTAATTCTTCATTTTTAATTGCCCTCTCAACTTCAAACCCATAATTATTTACTTCCGTTGCGGTTTCCCATCTTAATTCTACTGTATCATTATTTAATAATGCAGTAAATGATGTAAGCTCAACAGGTACGGGAAATGATCCGCTTATGGGCAGATCGTATACAGTCGTATTATGAAAAGTCCAATTTGACGGGTTGAGTATTGCTGCTTGAAGTGTGGCTTTATCGCCTGACGTGCTTCCCGAATAGTATCCATTATCATTTGGATTGGAAGAATTCCACTCAAATTCAAATCCCGTTCCAGGGTCTTCAGAATTCAAAGAGTTAAATTCACAAGTTGAAACTGTAGCGTCCCAGCTGGTTCTTATTCTCATGCTGGAAATCATTGTTACAGAAGTAAATTGATTACTTCCGTTTAGCGTTCCCTGAAGCGCGTGTATCGTTTCCCCGCTTGTTGATAAATCCATAGCTCTTCCCACTGTGGCGGTTTCAACTATTGAAGTAACGCTACCTACATTAGTAGTTAAAGTGTTTTTAACTCTTAATAAAATTTGAGTACCTTTACTAACCGCAGAAGTTGCTTCCCACTTAATAAGTCCGTCGCTAACAGCGCCCGTACCAGCCCCGCACCCGTTATTTACATTTTGTTGAAAAAAAGGCGCGGAATTACCTGTATAGCCCATATCCGTAAAATAAATTTCCGTACCCGTCGTAACGTCTACCAGCAATAAGAAAAGGAACTCTTCATCATCTGGTGAACCGTTCTGAGAATTTGCATCGGCATTTATACCAATAAACATGACGTCGCCAGGTGAAAGTGTAGTTTGGGAGAAATAAATGTTTGCAAATATAAAATATATAATTAGCCCAAATAGAATTGTCGGATTCTTCTTCATTGCTTACCTCAATGGAATTTGTTTATAAGGATTTGAATGAAGGTAAGTTAGTACCGGTGAGTGTTGTAGGGGATTTCATTAAGGTGTCATTTAGGGTTTCAAACGGACTAAATTTCCAAAATCTTTAAGATTTTGCAGATTTTTTCATAATAATTTCCTGAAGTTCTAATTTATAATCAGCGCCAAATAGTTTTCGGTACTCGTTATTAAATTTTTGATAAACTTCAGCAGCTAGAGATAAGCGGTTGGAGTCTCTTAAGAACTTTAAAAAATAAATAACATCGAGCTCGCTTAACGGATCAATAGAAGTTAAAATCGTCCCCGCGGTTTGTCGAAAATCAAGCGACTTGTTAGTATCATGCAAAATGCGTCCTAATAATTTTACGCTTTCCCTGTTATGCCAGACTTTAATATCATCGAGCCAATCATAGTTACAATCGCTTAAAAACTTTCCCTTACTTACAATTCTAAAAAAAGAATCCAATTCATTTTCGCTCAATTCAGAATTGTCAATTATCTTTCTTCTCAAATTCATCCATTTGATATAATCCACACCCAATTTTTTATCCAGTTGTAGGCGCCATCTTTTATTGTCGAATTCAATTTCACCTAATTCTTCATTTTCTAAAAGTTCGCGTAATCTTCTTATCGCCAGGTTTCGTTTGTTTTTAATACTTCCTTCATCGGCATCGCTCCATACAAAGTCGCTCAATTTTTCTGAAGAAAGACCATTAATCGTATTCCGCTTATCAATACTATATACCATCAGTATCAAAAATATTTCTTTCAGTTTTGGCGTAAGTTTATGGGTAATGTTTTCTCCTTTTTTATTAATAATCGAAAAGGGTCCAAAGATACGGATGTTATGATCCGGTTGAATTATTTCACTGTCTTGCACAGTAATTTTTTGATTCGATTTAACGGGACTTTTTCTACGCATAATTATAAAAGAAGCTAACAGCAGTACGCTTAATATTAAGATTGCTAAAATAATTTTTGCATTCGTTTCTGCATTTTCTACTTTATACTTTATCGTTATTTCATCACTTTCATTTGCAAACCTATCAATTGCCGTAATGCTTACATTGTAAATATCATCCTTTAAGTCACTGACATTTATACTTTCATAAAAGGTAATAATGGAATCGGAATAACTTGTGCTTTCACCCTCTATTTTAATTCTATATTTTATTTCAGGTTCAGGATATAAGCATACTGTATAGAAGTTGAGAAATAATTCGGAATTAGCGACATTAGGTAGCAGATCGCTATTCACATTAATATGGTTGTTGTTTTTTAGTATTAGTTCAGGTTTCTCAGTTAAACCGGTAATAGCGTTTAAATTAATGCTTGATAAACCGCCAATAGTACCCACCCAAATCTTTCCTTTGTTACTATCAAATAAAAAGGCGCTTCTATACAATTCGTTATCTGCTAATCCGTCGGAAGTATTGAAGTATCTTATCTTGTCGGAAGATAATTGAAATAAACCGATATTAGTTCCAATCCAAAGGCCGGCCTCAGTATTTGTGTTGTTTATGAAATAAACCTCCACAGGTTTATGCGGATTTTCTGTTAATAGTATTTCTCTATAATCTTTTTGCCGCAACTCAAATAATCCTTTGTTAGTTCCGGCTAACAAATTGTATTCATGTTCTGCGATAGAATACAATTGGGTTAAATCAGTATTGAATTCAGTGATATCGTTAGTCTCAAGATTAAAATATATTAATCCTTTACGGGAGGTTGCCGCTAATATTGTATCATTTTTTTGTAAAACTCTTCTGAAATAGAATGATCCATCGACAGGAAGATGGTTAAGTTTCGCAATATTATTTTCTTTTATTTTGTAAAACCCTATTCGTGATGCAACAAATACTTCTCCGCTCTCCAGCAAAGTCATTGTTTGGAAGTGTTCGTTTTCAAACCACTTAATTTTTCTCTGTTTACTAATATCATCAATACGTCCGATTCCTCTGCCTTGTATTAAGAACCATGCTCTTTGCTTATTGTCTATTATTAAATCAATTACGTGGGAAAGCTCATTTCCATCTTGGCCGCTTAAGGGTATCCTAACGAAAGATTTTTCTTTCAATAATGTTATCCCCTTTTTATGCCCGGCTAAAATGTCTCCATTATCAAACTGAGAAATCGCACTTACTACATTATCCAGCAGCCCGTCTTTTTCAGTATAAGTATTAAAAATAGGTTTATTTATCCTTATTAAACCTAACTCGGTACAAATCCATGTGTTGTTATAACTATCCCTGAATGTAAATGAACTCAACTCCAGGTTAATATCATAAACTTTATTTAATACTTTGTGTTTCCAATTACGTGTATCTAATATATGGTGCGAAAAAGCTGTACCAATAATTAATTCATTTTCGGAAATCATATTTATATAAGTGGTAGACAGTTTTTGCGACGTTACCGGTATTCCTGTCCTAATTTCTTTAAACGAATTATCGTTACTAATTCCCAAATAATTATCCATAAGGAAAAATAGTGTTGATTCTGATTTGTTTAAAAAAAGATCATAGGTCGGTAGTGTTGTAATTACTCTGCCGGATTGAAGCAAAAAATTATCATAAGCAAAAACACCTGAATCTGTGCTAACCCAGAGCTGTTCATCAATAATTTCTAAATCCGTAACAAGCGAACCGCTAAAAAATTCCGGTAATTTAAATTTCTGCCAACTATTGTTTCTAAAAGAATATATCTCATCATTAAGTGCAGCAAAAAAAATTTTATCATTATTTACAGCAAATGCTTTTATGCTTTCAACTTCTTCCGGGATGAGTATACTGCTAAAATTCTCTCCGTCGTACTTTATAAGTTCTTTTTGTTCATTATAGGAAAAAAACCAAATGCTGGAATCATTATCTGCTTCCATCTTTCTATGCAATAACCGTGTTGAGGAGATGTTTTTAAGCAGTTCAAAATTTTTCCCGTCGTAAACCAAAATGTGGCGAGCAGTTAAAAAATAAACTTTCCCGAGTGGTCCCTGCACGCCATCCAATATTCTTTGGCTTGCGAGGTCAAATTTATTCCTGTAATCGGTAATTATATAATCGCTTGCGTAGAGAGAAGAAAAAAAATAAAATATTGCCAGAAAGTTTCTCAGTAATACCATTAGATCGATTCTGTTTATACCACATTTTCATAGTAAATATAGTATTTCATAATAGTTTCGCAAAACTAATGGTATAAAAAACGGTTCAAACAGAACCGCTTATTTAACAAACTTTCAACCTTCTGTCGACCGACAACCTGGTGATAAGCTTTTCTTCTTATTTTAGCAGAACTAATTTTTTTGTCTCGCTATAACCTTGAGTGCTTAAAGAGTAGAAATACATTCCGCTCGTAAGGTTACTAGCGTTGAACTCAACCTGGTAAATTCCCGGCGCTTGTAATTTGTTTACCAATTGGGAAACTTCATTGCCAAGGACGTCGTAGACTTTTAATGATACGTGTTGCCCTTCGACGGGGCTCATGGCGACCACCGGTATATTATATTTTATTGTAGTGGTCGGATTAAACGGATTCGGGTAATTTTGCGACAGGTGAAATTCTTCCGGCAATTGCTCGTCATTTACTGATGTAATTGTTGCATCAACTTCTGCTGTTAAACCATAATATTCGTATGTACCGTCCGTATCTATTTGCTTTAACCTGTATTTCAATCTTAATTCTTGATCTTTATCATAATTTTCATCCAAATAGCTATAACTTTTCGGCGAGTTGCTATTTCCATGCCCCTGCACAAATCCTATCTTTTCCCAATTTTTAATTTCTAATTCTTCATTATTAATTGCTTTCTCAACTTCAAATCCGTAATTATTTACTTCGGTTGCTGTTTCCCAATTAAGTATAACAGAATTATTGTTTGATTTTGCAGTAAAAGAAATTAATTCAACCGGAAGGGGGTCCGGTCCTGGTATAGTAACTGAAAATGAAGAGGTCCCTGTCCCGAATAATGTTGTTACAGCAATTGGACCCGTATCAGGGCCAGAACTTCTTGGTACAAAGCACGTTATAAAGTTATCGTTATTTAAGTATTCCGGAGACAAGTTTGGATAGCAGTTACTGGATCCTACTGTTACGCTAATTGGATTACTCATAAAAAGACCGAAAATTTTTAATCTTACAGAATCAGTGAATTCAACTTTTTCAGACAATTCCAGAACAAGTGCAGGTTGGGCCAAATGAGAAGTATTGAATAGAAATAAAGATGTCAATATATAAAATGTGGAGAAAATGATTTTTTTCATAACTAGCAACCTATAATATTAATTTAAATAAATTATAATAGAATATTTAGCATCTATGTAAAAACTGTAATAATTCTATACCGCATTTCTGCGGATGTGATGTCTCTTTTTGAAATGATCATATTGCATTTCAAAGTTTAAATTCTGACATAAATTTTTGATATAAAGCTAATTAAAGACAATTAACCCGTCAACTACATAAAGATGTGATGGAGCGTAAACAGATAAATGTGGAATTGAATCGAGGATTTTGGACTTACGATTAGTAATGACGGATTGTTAAATGACTACGTCTGCTAAATTGCTTCACGCATACGTTATCAGAGCCATGTCAAATTGGGTGGGCTACTACATTGTTATGTGGTCTTGAGTAAAATTCTTTCTTTTGAATTAAGTCTTACATGTTCCGATTCAGGGGATTGTATGAAAACTCCAGATGAGCCAGCCCTTTTTCATAGCAATAACTTTATACTGATGATTATTGACATAAAATCGAAAAGGAAAAATTATCTATAATCGGCTTAAAGCAAATTTAGCTAAATTATGTGAGATAGCGATCAAACCAAACTCTATTCTAACTTTCTAAATCAAAAAAGGCTGTCTTTTTAAGACAGCTCTTTACTTAACAAACTCTCAATCTCTTGTTGTCCGATAAACTGGAGATAAGCTCTTCTTTTCATTTTAGCAGAACTAATTTTTTTGTCTCGCTATAACCTCGAGCGCTTAAAGTGTAAAAATAAATATTGCTTGGAAGATTACTCGCGTCAAATTCAACTTCGTAAGTTCCCGGCGCTTGTAATTTGTTTACCAATTGGGAAACTTCATTGCCAAGGACGTCGTAGACTTTTAATCGCACATTTGTAGTGGACGCAAAATTTGCGTCCACTACGGGTATTGAATAACGAATAGTTGTCGTCGGATTAAACGGATTCGGGTAATTTTGCGACAGGTGAAATTCTTCAGGCAATTGCTCGTCATTTACTGATGTAATTGTTGCATCAACTTCTGCTTTTAAGCTATAATATTCGTATGTACCGTCTGTATCTATTTGCTTTAACCTGTAATGCAAATGGCCAGCTGGGGGATCATTATCGATAAACTCATATTGTTTTGGCGAGTTGCTGTTGCCATGTCCCTGCACAAATCCAATGGTTTCCCATTCCGTGTTCTGAGTTCCGTTTTCTGATTGCTTCCTTTCGACTTCGAATCCATAATTATTTACTTCAGTGGTTGTTTGCCATCTTAGATCAACTGTGTTATTGTTTAGTCCCGCTTCAAAAAATGTTAATTCAACGGGTAAAGCAGAATCAGTAAATTTCTGCACTCTGCTATTACCTCTATCTACAACAAAAACACCTGTGCTTCCGTCAAAGGCTAAATCAACAGCTCCATTATTTGACGCAAACTCACCGTCTCCACTTCCCGCTGTTCCCCCAAACTGAGACTGGTAAACTCCGCTACTATTAAATACTTGTACTCTTTCATTAAGTCTGTCACAAACATAAATATCACCATTTGGGGCTATACCTATTCCGTTTGGCTGATTAAATTGCCCGTTTCCTGTACCGTTTGAGCCAAATTGATCTTGATAAACTCCCGAACTATTAAATTTTTGGACCCTATGATTTCCGCGATCTACCACCCATATATTATCCGACCCGTCAACAGCTATATCAACAGCTCCATTGTTTGTCGCGAATTGACCGTTACCACTTCCTAATGATCCGAATTGGGACTGATAAACTCCACTGCTATTAAAAATTTGTATGCGTTCATTGTTTCTATCGGCTACTAATATATTTCCGTTAGAGAGAACAGCAATTCCATTCGGGTTATCGAACGCTCCATTACCTGATCCGTTTGAACCAAACTGCGAATCATAAGATGCTTGAGAATGAACTTTATTATTGAATAGAATGAATGAGATAAGTATAAATAAGAGCTTGTAACTATATATATTTTTCATAATTTCCTCAAATTTGAAATGTTGTTAAACGGGAGTTACAAAAACTTGGTAAATTTCAACCAATTTTATGACGCGGCACTTTTCAAATAGAACCGCTTTTACTTAACAAACTTTCAAGTTCCTATCCACCGACAAACAGGTGAAAAGATTTTCCTTATTTTAATAACACTAATTTTTTTGTCTCGCTAAAACCTCGAGCGCTTAAAGTGTAAAAATAAATATTGCTTGGAAGGTTACTTGCGTCAAATTCAACCTGGTAAATTCCAGGCGCTTGCAATTTGTTTACCAATTGGGAAACTTCGTTGCCGAGGACGTCGTAGATTTTTAATGATACGTGTTGCCCTTCGACGGGGCTCAGGGCGACCGCCGGTATATTATATTTTATTGTAGTGGTCGGATTAAACGGATTCGGGTAATTTTGTGACAGATGAAATTGTTCCGGTAATCTTTCGTCATTTAGTGATGTAATTGTTGCATCAACTTCTGCTGTTAAGCTGTAATATTCGTATGTACCGTCCGTATCTATTTGTTTTAAGCGATATTGCAAATTTCCAGCTGGTGGATCGTGATCTATAAACTCATAGTTCTTAGGCGAATTGCTGTTACCGTGTCCTTGTACAAAACCGATGGCTTCCCATTCTGTGTTCTGAGTTCCGTTTTCTGATTGCTGCCTTTCTACTTCAAACCCATAGTTATTTACTTCCGTTGCGGTTTCCCATCTTAATTCTACTGTATCATTATTTATTAATGCAGTAAATGAAGTAAGTTCAACAGGTACAACTCCGTTGAGAGTAATTGAAAATAAGAAATCATTTGTGCTAAAACCTGTAGCTCCGGAATATGCTATCCCATCACTATATATACTGCTATTAGTTGCCCTGGTAGAAATTGTTCCTGTAGTTACACTCCACGTATAAGTGTTTCCAGAGGTGAGAATTATGTTTTCTCCGGAAAAATCAATATTGTTTCTATCATTTATAGAGGCAGCTGCTGTTACAGAAATACTTGATACTGACCCCAAATTTGTTCCCCCTCTACCGGCACCTTCATAAATTGTTATTGTGATTCCGCTTCCGGCTCCTGTAGCCAAAACGCCAAGTGTAATTAGTGTGCCTGAACCGCAAGCTGTAAAACTATTACCGATCGCACCAGCAAATGTAGAAGTGGTTGACGCAAAATTTGCATCAGTGACTGCTCCGCCATCATTTGAATCAAATGAACATTGAGCTTTAATGCTAGTTAATTGTACAGTTAATAAAATGAAAAAGATAGAATAATATAGTATTTGTTTTTTCATGTGCTCTCTCCAGAAAAGAAAAAAAGTTAAGTTTGTAATAATTTTATGCAAAATCTTGGCAATGGGATTGAAAAAATATGAAATTTTCCTTAAACAAATAATGAAAATCATCATGGAGATAAGAAAACCGCTAGGAAATTGATTTTTAAAGATTTTTAAATTTGTAAGAAATGTCGAACAATCTCGAGCATTTTTTGGATGGAAAATTTATTAGATATCGATATAAGTAGGGACAACTCATTAGTTGTCCCTACGAATGTGAAAGTATTTCTATCCTTTGTAGTTAGTAGATTAACAGAATTTATTTAACAAGTAGCATTTTATTAATTTTACTAAATAAATCAGTACCATCAATTGATTCAGCATCCATTCTGTAGATATAAACCCCGCTGCTTAATCCGCCCCCGACGGAGCTAGCATCAAAATTTAATTCGTATGTTCCGGCATTTTGCACATTATTTTCCAGCACTTCAACAAGCTGTCCGACTGTGTTGTAAACTGTAATACTTACTCTGCTTTCAAAAGGAATGCTGTATCTTATTCTTGTTTCCGGGTTAAACGGATTCGGGTAGTTCTGCGATAACGAATATTCAGTCGGTAGCGCTTCTTCTTCAACATCGGTTATTGTGTTGCTAACATCTGCAGTAGTAATGTAATACTCGTAACTACCATCCGTATCAATTTGCTTTAACCTGTATTTCAATCTTAATTCTTGATCTTTATCGTAATCTTCATCTAAATAGCCATAACTCTTAGGCGAGTTGCTGTTGCCATGTCCCTGCACAAAACCAATGGTTTCCCATTCTGTGTTCTGAGTTCCGCTTTCTGATTGCTGCCTTTCTATTTCAAATCCATAATTATTTACTTCGGTAGCTGTTTCCCAACTTAATTCTACTGTGTCACCATTTAACATTGCTGTAAAAGAAGTTAGCTCAACAGGAAGCGAAGCATTTGTTGTTCTTCGTATTGTTCCGCTAAGGCCAACCGCAGTTCCTGTATTTGCATCGGAAAACGAAGCGCCGTATAACCAGTTAGATGTGCCGCTTGTGTTGGTTGTCCAGGTTGTCCCGCCATTGCTTGTTGTTATAATAGTTCCACTTTCACCAACTGCCGCACCACCGCTTGCATCAACAAAATAAACTGCCTGAAGCCAAACAGATACGGGGCTGGTTTGTGCGGTCCATGTAGTTCCGCCATTTGTTGTTTTTAGTATCCTGCCGCTTCCGCCAACAGCATAACCGGTATTTGCGTCAACAAAATATACACCTTGAAGCCACTCGGAAGTAGGGTTGGTCTGTTCAGTCCATGTTGATCCACCGTTGGTGGTTCTTAATATTTTGCCGCCTTCTCCAACTGCAGTGCCGGTATTGGCATCAGTAAAATGTACATCGGATAACCAGGTTGAAATAGGGGTTGATTGTGTAGACCAGGATGATCCTCCGTTAGTAGTTCTTATAACAGTACCACTTTGCCCAACAGCAGTACCGTTATTTGCGTCCGTAAACGAAACTCCAAGCAACAAAATAGAAACCCCGCTTGTTTGCGATGACCAGGTTGATCCACCGTTGGTAGTTCTGTAAACAGTTCCGCTCGCGCCAATAGCGGTACCTGTGTTCGCATCAGTAAAAGATACTGAATGCAATGTAGCTGTTCCCGGGGTAGTTTGACCACTCCACGAAGTTCCGCCATTTGTGGTCTTTTGAATTGTGCCGCTATTGCCGACAATGTACCCGGTATTGGCATTTATAAATGCAACATCATTTAATGCTATTACACCATAGTTGCTGGTTTGCCCATTCCAGGTTTGGGCAAAAGAAATATTAGTGATTCCGATTAGCAATATGCAGAATGTTAGCCGTAAATTTTGCAGGAAAAGTCTCATATAACCCCCCAAGCTTTGTTTATTTTAAATAGAATTTTGTCTTTCATTATTATTGTAACGTTCTTTTGAAGTAAGCAAATGAAGCGCTAATTGCGTATAACAATTAAAAAAGATAACGTGTCAAATACACTTTTTAGTGGTGGTGTAAGTTTTTCAATGAGTGTTGAAACTTGACAAAAGTGCTAAAAGTTATCAAAAAAGGACTGAAATTTTGGATTTGCTTTGTAGTTTAAGAATTTATATTCTGCATTTTGAACTGGTATGGGGTTACTTTGTTGAATTCCTTGAATGCTTTGTGAAAGGCGGATTTCGATTTAAAGCCGGTCATTTCGGAAATTGCTTCTATTGTGTAATTGTGGTAAGAAGGATCAGCCAGCATTTTCTTAGCTTCTTTTACCCTGTATGAATTGATAAGACTTTTGAAATTTTGCCGGTAGCTCGAATTTATCAGCTTTGAAAGATGAGTTTTATTCGTATTTAATAATGAAGCCAATTCACTTAAAGAGATATCACGGCTCATATAAACTTTATCGTCTTCAAGCAGGCTTTTTAGTTTCACAATTTTAGGATTATCGTATTTATCATTTGTTCCATCTGGTAAAGATTGTTCACTTTTTGAAACGTTTTCTTTTCTCGAGAAATATTTTTTGGCATTTACGATTGATACAAAGGCAACTATAACCGCAGCACCGATAAAAGATAGTATAAGTACCGTACTATATGAAACACGAGGATTAGTAATTACCGAACTTTTTATTTCATCGCCCCAAACCCCGTTTGCATTTTGAGTACTTAAAAATATTTCATATTCGCCCGGGGGAAGTTCATCTATAGTTACTTCGTTAGTATTTGAGTATAGTACTACCTCTTCATTTGTACTTACGTTTATAAGTCTTACTTTGTTTTTATTATGTTTTTCATCTATAAAGGAAATTCCCCTGAAATGAAGAACTGCGGAATTAACTCGATCATCAAATTTAGTATCGGAGTTTAGCCCGTACTTCTTGCCGTCACCGGTTTCGATAAATAATAACTTTGATAAAGGCTTAACCTCATTTGCAAAATTATTTGCCGGGTAGCGCGATAAACCGTCATTGGTGCCTATCCAAAAATTACCGTATTTATCGACCTTGCCAGCAGCCCTGTTTGTTTCTTCCCCGGCCAGACCGTCACTTGTAGAATATTTAAAATAGTTTTCTCCATCCCACTTAATGACACCGTTATCCAAACCAAACCACAAGTTGTTATGTAAATCGGGCTGTATGAAAAAGACAGGCTGATCAATTCTGAAATTCCCTTTTTTGAACTTTACCAGCTTATCATTCTTAACAATATAAAGTCCGTCCAAAGTCCCGGCAAAAATGTCGCCGTTTTTGTTTTCATGTATTGAAAAAATATCGTTGCCGCCAGCAATCTCTGAGGTAACAATTTTCTTCGCGTTTTCCTCAATTATTATGATACCGTTGATAGAGGTGCCTAAAAGTAGCGAACCTGCTTTTGTTGAACTTATAACCCTAATCCACTCTCTTTTTTTGAAGTCATTCTCATTAAAGAGACTACTTTTGATCAATTTTCCGTTAACTAATTTATAGAGGCTAAACTTAGAGCTTACCCATACATTTTCTTTAGAATCTCTGTGAACAGCCATGAAATCAAAATTTTCTTCTTCAAACCGATACCACCTAATGTTGCCGCTTGCGTCAATTTCCCCCAGCCCGTATGACTGTGATGTAAAAAGAATGTTGCCCTTTTTATTACGGTCAGACGAAAGTACCCTTGAATGTACATCGTTGATAGGTAAGCTGTTTATAAAATCGATGGTTTTAATAGCACCGTCATTTACCAAAGTTAATCCTCTGTTATGACCAAGTAATTTAGCATCATCTTTAAAAAATTCGATTGCCGTCACTTCATTTTCAAACAAACCGTCTTTGCTATTAAAATTGGTAAACAAAGATTTTCTGATTTTATGAACTCCCCTGTTATTAACGGCCCAGATATTTTTTTCGCGATCAATAAAAATTGAATTCGCCCCGTCTTTTGAATAAAAATTTACCTTATTAAGAAAACTTTGCTTACCGTCTCTTTTATTTATCAACCAAAGTTTTTGTTTTGCGGCTATGTAGATAAACTCATTATCGGCATCAATTTTATGTATAAAATCAATAAGGTCTATTTCGTTAGATAGGATTGTTAACTTTGAGTTTTCAAAATAACCAACCCAATCTTCGCCAAGCAGCCAGATTTTAGGCTCTTTATCATTTGGTTGACCGGTTTTATCAATACAAAAATTCAGAATATTGTCGTCTAAGAGGGTTATAAATTTCGGCGCCTCGCTATTAGTGTCATATACATACAGACCGGACTTTGAGGCAAAGTAGAGTTTCCCGTTAAAGAGCTTTAGGTTATTTACTTTTGTTAACGATGTTAAGTATGGGAAGCTAAGGTTAAGCCATTTTTCATTTTTGAACAAGAAAATTCCGTTTTCTTCAGTACCAACGTATACTTCAATTTCTTCTTCGTTGTATTTTACGTCAATTGAGGTTTGGTTTACGCGGTTAATAGTCAATTCTCCTATCGGGGGCAGGCTATTCCTCATCATTCCATCATAGTAAATCAAACTATCTTCCCCGTAAATCGGGAGCGCCCAAATTTTACCCTTTTCGTCTTTTATTAACTTTCTATAGTGGGGGTCGTCGACTTTATCTGTCGAATACCTGATCTCCCAGTTAAGCCCGTCATAGGTAAAAATTTCGTTATCAGAGGCAAACCATAGCAGGCCGGAATCATCCTGTAGAACATCATTAACCCTTAAACTCGGCAGTCCGTCTTCAAGTATATATGACCGTATAGTAAATTCTTTTCCTAAGATTTCCGTTGCGAATAGAAAAATAAGTACTAAAAAAATTGGAAAGAGTAATGGTTTAAGCCTCATAAAGAAATATTACGCACCTCATTTGTAGAGTTAAAATATAGTTCGCAAAGTATCTTTATGCAAGTGTCGAAATTAAAGGATAAACACAAAAGGCGCTGAAGTTAAGCGCCTTTTGCAGGATTATAACTAATCATTCTCGAATATTTTATTAGTGAATTCTTATTTGATCAGGAGCATTTTCTTCGTTTCCGTAAAATTGCCCGCCTCAATTTTATAGAAGTACATTCCGCTTGGAAGGTTACTTGCGTTGAACTCTACCTCGTGAATTCCCGGCGCTAGTGACTAACAGCTCTAATAACTTATTATTTATTAATTCGATTAAATAAAAGACATTTTTTAAATTCACATTACAAAAGAGTAAAGGCTATCTGTAGATATTTATTTTGTCGGATAAATTTCAAATACGACCACGATTCGAATTAGTAAGCGCTCAATCACCCAATGAGGTTTTGCATAAACTTAAAAATGTTTTATCATCTAGTGAATCTGAAGTATCTGGTTGGGTTTCTGATCGAAGCGCACATTTAAAAGTTACAAAAGATCAGAATATTTGGTCTCCGCAACTAACAGTTTATGCTGAAGAAATTGAATCCGGTTCAGAACTAAGATGTGTTATTGGTCCGAATTCAACTGTTTGGACTACTATTATATTCTTCTATGCACTTATTGGAATGGGAGCACTGTTTGGATTATTGTGGGGATTATCCCAGATGACACTTGGAAACACCCCTTATGCCTTTTGGTTTATCCCTATTTCAGCTGTGTTAACCGGTGGAATATATTGGGCTGCAAGAGTTGGACAAAAACTGAGTGCAGAACAAATGATAGTTTTACGCGAATTCATAAGCAATTTAGTTGAATCGGATTAAAGTAAATATAGCCCGTTCAATGACGGTTTTAAGAATAGTACTTGACAAAATTATTATTTCATCAAAATAAACTTCTTAGTTGATGTATAATTCTTAGTAATTAATTGATAAAAATAAATTCCGCTAGAAAGACTTGAACCATCAAATTCTACCCTATAATTTCCTGGCAGTTGTGACTTATCTATCAATGTAACTACATCTTTTCCAAGAATATCGAAAACTTTTAATTTCACGTTCTGTACATCACCAACTGGGATTAAATATTCAATTTGCGTTACTGGATTAAACGGATTGGGATAATTTTGCGACAGGTGAAATTCTTCCGGCAATTTCTCGTCATTTAGTGATGTAATCGTTGCATCAACTTCTGCTGTTAAGTTGTAATATTCGTATGTACCGTCCGTATCTATTTGCTTTAACCTGTATTTTAAATGCCCGGCTGGGGGATCATCCCCAAAGGGGCTGGTATCGATAAACTCATATTGTTTTGGCGAGTTGCTG
>JANQLA010000534.1 GCA_028280855.1 Melioribacteraceae bacterium | reverse complement strand
GGCCGGATGGCAGGAGTTTGTTTTCAACGGGCGCGATATGTTTGGAAATGTATTATCTAGTGGAATTTATTTCGTACAATTCTCCGTTAACAAGAAACCTGTTAACACAATTCAAATAAACCTTCTCAAATAATCGCCTCTCCTTCCTTGGGTGCTAAAGACCGGGGCAATTCCTGCTCCGGTCTTAATATTTAATCCAATCCATAGGAGTCGCGTACTACTAAAATTATTTCTGTAAATATCGCAACCTTATTCACTAAATCAGGAGATGCTATAATATTATCTATAAATTAGAAATTTGATTAAATCCTTAGTTAACTTTAGAACAAGAATACTTGTTCTAAAAAACTCAAAAATTTGAATAGAGACAAAATAAACGGCTCGCAAACAATCAACTAAATTGTAACAAAAAACTAACTAACGCATAATAGGTTGAAAATTTCATTAAACTTCTCGCACATCTTCAACAGGACCTAAAATCAATTAAACAATTTAGAAAACTCAATGTTCAGGATGCAAATTTGAAATAACAAGTGTGTTAAATAGAGTAAAAAATGCTTAAGCATCTGATATGTTTTCAGGTTGTTGTATATTTAGTATGTCAATAGTTGTAATTTACATGTCAGATTATTGTGCTCCCCATATTAGTAACTGTTTTTTGTCACTAAAACTGTAGCAAGTTTTGACTCGAATTCAAAAAGTACTCGTGTTAATTATTTTTTTTAATTGTGTCGCCATCCAAGCACAGGAATACCTTACAAAACAATACAACATATCCGATGGTCTCGTGCAATCAACGGTAAGATCACTTTGCCAGGATTCATTGGGTTTTATTTGGTTGGGCACTAAAAACGGTGTTAGCCGCTTTGACGGTGATGAATTTTTTAATATTGCTGAACCAAAAGATTTTTTTAAAGAGCAAATAATAACCATTCAGCCCGGGTTTGATTCAAACATATACATGCTTAACCGAGTGGGTAAACTTGCGTTTTTTGATGGTGACTCGATTTGCATGCTCGTGCTTCCCGATTCTCTTGGCGAAGCAATAATTAAAGATTTTGAATTTTATGACGAGGAAATGATTCTCGGAACTGAGCGAAACGGAATCTTTATACTCAACGGTGAAACAGTAATACAGTTAGATGAGGAAAACGGATTGTATTCCTCCACGATTCTTAATCTTTACAATTATGATTCAGAGCTTTACGTGATAACAGCGAACGGAATAAATCTATATCGAAATAATAGAATTCTACCATTCTATAAAAATGAAAGCATCGAATTTACTACTGTTCTGAAATACTCCGACAATAAATACCTATTTGGTTCCAGATTTTGGGGACTATTTCATTTTGACGGAGTTAATTTACAACGGAATCATAAAATTTCTTCTAAAGGCGTATTCGATATTAAAAAAGATTTTGATGATAATATTTGGGTTGCAAAAGAAAATGGGTTAGACCGAATTGTTGTTGATAAAAACGGTGAGTTGGAAATAACTAATGAACGAAAAGCTTTTTATATAAAAGAATTGCTTGTGGATAAACAAAACAACATTTGATGCGGACTTTCAGGCGAAGGTTTACTTATGCTACATAAGAATACTTTTACTAATTATGATGCGCTGGATAAACCAATAAGTTTTGCTTTTGCATTGCTCAAAGATAATACGGACAGGCTATGGTTTAAAGTTGATTATATAGGCTGCTATACTTACGAGAATAATAAGTTTACACACTACGGACAAAATAGCGGATTTGAAAACACTAATGTTTACGTTGCAACGCTTAACTCCAATAATGAAATGATTATGACGAGTTCTGGCGAAATGTACAGCTTTGAAGATAATCGTTTTAAAAAAATAGATCGGAGAAATTTACCGAAAGGAAGAATCTATTTTGTTGCCTATGATTCTTTCGATAACCTTTGGGCGGGAATTGATTACGTGGGATTATTCAAACACACAGAAGGCGAATGGAAGGAATATACGGATAACGAAGGTGAGCATATTACAACTGTAGATTATATATATAATGATTCCGATAGTAATATGTGGATAGGCACAGGAAACAAAGGTATATACAAGCTTGATAAGAATGAAAATTTAATTAATTATTCTGTTGATTCAGGTTTGATTGATATGGATGTAAATGTAATTATGGAGGACTCGCAAAACAGGATATGGATAGGAACCCAAGGTGGAATTTCAATTATTGATAATAATAAAGTAGTTGATAATATTGATACAAATGATGGACTTAATAGCACAAAAGTGTATGCGTTTGGAAAACATGAAGATTATGTTTTGATCGGTACAGCAGACGGACTTTCTATCTACCGGAACAATACTATCACCACATTGACCAATGCAAACGGGTTGCAAAGTAATGACATAAATGTTCTCAAGATTCTTATGCATGATAACAAAGCGTGGTTCGGAACCACAGCAGGAATAACCGCGTTCGATATCGAAGATTTTCTTGAGCGATCCGGTTTGCTTAATTTATATCTAAAAAGAATCGCTTCTCAGAATGACACCGCGGATTTTAATTCGAATATCTCGCATCAACAAATAAAGGAGCCAATTCAACTCTCTACTTCAACTAGTTTTGTTCATTTCGATTTTGGAATTATTTCTTATCGTTCCAAATCATTTGAACGAAGATATAGACTGACGGGGGAAAACTACGATTCAGGGTGGAAAACTACAGATGAAGATCGGGTTACACTAAACGATATTTTTCCGGGAGAATTCGAATTGATATATTCCGTAAAAGGATTTGCCAATAAAAATACAATAGATTACACAGTTCCGATCATTTTTGTTAGCCCCTTTTATTACGAGGCTGAATTTTGGTTAATTAGTTTTCTTACAGCGGCAGCGGTTACAATGCTTCTTTTAAGATTGCGCTCCAGAAAGCAACAAAAAGATAAATATAAAACCTCTCCTATATCTGTCGGCAAAAAATCGGAAATTAAAAAGAAGCTGGTAGAACTTATTGTAGAAAATGAATCTTATCGGGATTCTAATTTGAGCCTGGGAATTGTAGCTGAAAAAATTTCAGTTTCAAAAGAACATATATCACAAATAGTTAATACTGAATTCAACTGTAATTTTAACGAGTATGTAAACAGGTTTAGAATAGAAGAAGCGAAAAAGATGCTTCAGAAGAACGGGGAGCTAAAGCTAAACATCATAGAAGTTGCTTATGCGGTCGGATTTAACAATAAAACATCTTTTAACAATTCGTTCAAAAAGTTTGTTGGTCAAACCCCTTCCGAATTTAAAAAGCATTACCACCAGGAAAAATAGAGTTAATGTCTTCAAAGGTGCACATTTCCGGTACCTGCACAACAAAAGGTCAATAATAATGATTGTTGTCGAGTAATTGGTGTTTTGAAATTACTTTTATCAAGGTAAAATTTTCCCCCGATTAATTTTACGGTGCAAAGTATGAGAAATTTCTTCCCAAGCTATCCTGTTTCTACTAAGTTTCAACAAATCATCTGCCTGTGCGTCATTTGCAGTTTATGGTAATAAAACTCTTCATGGGATGAATTTTGACAATCTAACTATCACTCTCAAATTTCAATTCGTCAATCGGGTGAAACAATGATTTCGTTTACTATGGAGAAATTTAAAATGTAACATTGAAAATAATTAGCAAAAATGGTGAATTAGTAAATGAACTATTTTATTTGGCTTAATCAAGCGGCAACATGTTTTGTCAGGGATGGTAGGGATACCGGGGGGGAACCTACATTCCGAAATTTGTCTAGCCGTATTAAAAAGCGGAAGAACAATAAAATCTACTAAATAGTAGAGTTTGATCATGATGAATCTAAAACATTGCTGATTTTATCTCGAAAGAAACCTTAAATTGAAAACAAGTTTGTGGAATGCATATGAAAACTAGTAAGTATATCGTCATTGTCTTATTTGTTTTGTGCTCAATTTCAGCAATCTATTTGCTAATGAGTGAAACTTCAGAAAGTACTTTTAGAAAACAAAAAAAATTAAACCCAATTGAAGCTATAAAATTAAATAATGAGTATTATAATAAAATGCTCAAAGATCCTGCAAAAGGTCACATACCATTTAATATTAGGCAATTGGAGCTGGAGTTTTTGGAAAAACTACAAACAAAGCTAAAAAAAGAAAACGAAGATATATCCTATACTTGGAAAGAAATTGGTCCTAACAATGTTGGAGGGAGAACAAGAGCTATTGGAATTGATGTATTAAATCGATACGTAATAGTTGGAGGAGTTAGCGGCGGCATTTGGAAATCGACTGACCAAGGTGAGTCCTGGCAAATTAAAACAAAATCAAATAACACTCTTAACATTACAGCAATAGCGCAAGACACCAGGGAAGGATATCAAAATATCTGGTATTGTGGCACCGGAGAATTTAATCTTGGATTAGCTTCAAACTACCTATCATCAGCTATTACTTACGGTACGGGAATTTACAAATCAACTGATCACGGTGAAACATGGGCTCAAATTAAATCTCCTGAGATTGTTCTAAAACTGTTCAAAACTTCTTTTGCGTTTATTTCCGAAATAGTTCTCGATCCAAGTGATGGTAATCTATTTATTGCTACAAATGAAGGTGAAATTTTTAGATCCGAGGATGGCGGTAAAGGTTTTACATCAATTTTAGGAAATAATGGTGGGCATTTTTTCACATCAATTGATATTTCTGGAAACGGTGTTCTACTAGCAGCGCTTTCCGAGTTTGGATATGATAAATACTTCACAGGTAAAGACTCAAAGTTTGAACCCGGAATATATAAGTCTCTCGATAAAGGAGATACCTGGCAAAATATAACACCGTTAAGTTTTCCTAAAAGGTTTCAAAAGAGTGTTGTTAGAATCTCTAAATCAAATCCGGATATAGCCTATTCCTTAACTACTAATGGGAAAATACCAGATGAAACAGTATGGTTTTATAAAATAAAAATTTCTGAAAATAGTTTTGAAAATAGATCTGAAAACATTCCAGACTATTCAGCCAATTCAATAAACGGAAAATTTAATTCTTGGGGAAGTTATTGCTTTATGCTATCAATTAAGCCAGATGACGAGAATTTTGTAATAATTGGCGGGGTTAACCTTTACCGTTCAAATGATGGTTTCAAAACTTACCCAACCGATTATAATTACTGTTGGATTGGGGGATATTCTAAAAATTCTTACGCTTTTTATGCCAACCATCATCCTGACCAGCACTCTTTGATATTTAATCCTACTAACTATAATGAAGTTTGGAGTGGACACGATGGAGGCGTTAGCATTAGTAGTAATATTAATACGAGAAATAACCTGTGGGAAAGCAAAAATAACCGGCTTAATATCACACAATTTTATAGAATGTCCTTGCATCCAAACAGTAGTAATGGAAGTATTATTGGCGGTACACAAGATAATGGAACTCCTTCATTTGAATATAAAAATAATACTGTTTCGGCTGCAGAGATGATATTTAGCGGTGATGGTTATTATTGTTATCTGGGGACAGATTACTTATTAGCATCATTCCAAAATGGAACAGTAGCAAAAATTGAATATAAAAGAAACGGATTACCAGGAAATGCACTAAAAAACACTGCAAAATGGTCTCTTATTTATCCTAAAAGAGCTGATAGAACTAGTTTTTTTAGTCCTTTTGCTGTAGATCCAAATGAGGAAAATGAATTATATTATGCTGCAGGGAACCAACTTTGGGCTAACAAAACGGTATCATCACTACCCTGGTATTCTAATGATGGAGTTAACACGGGATGGGAGAATTTAATAGAGCTGGATGCGCCAAATGGTTATAGTTTTTCTGCAATGCAATTTTCTAATAAAAATGAACGAAGCATTCTTTATTGCGGATGTAGTTCGCAAAACGGCAACCCAATCATTTATAAAATTAATACTAATTCAACAACTCCACAAAAGCTTTTATCTTATAAATTCACTGACTTGCCGAATGGTTCGTTTATTCATGATATTTCTGTGAACCAACAAAACTCAAATGAACTTATGGTTTTATTTTCCAATTATGAGATAACGGGAACCTGGTATTCAAATGATGGCGGAAAAAATTTTGTTTCCGTTGAAGGAAATCTTGATGGAAAAGGGGGACCATCAATCAGATCGGCAGAAATTATTCAAATAGGAACTAAAAAGAAGTACATCTTGGGAACCAGTATTGGTTTATTTTCCACGGATACATTAACAGGTGCTTTAACAGAGTGGCGACAAGAAGGTAGTGAAACAATTGGAAATGTAGTAATTCCTCATGTGACTTCCAGGGTAAGCGATAATAGAATCGGTGTTGCAACTCACGGACGCGGAATATTTTTAGGCGAGTTAAATACAACCACTAGCATAAAATTAACAGATTATATACCAAATAACTATGAACTCTACCAAAACTATCCAAATCCCTTTAATCCAACAACGACGATTGAATTTTCTATTCCAGATGTTTCAACTCAAAATATAAAATTAATTGTGTTTGACATACTTGGGAAAAAAATAAAAACTCTTGTGGATAAAAATAAAAGACCAGGTGTACATAGGGTTAAATTTAATGCTGCCGACTTATCTAGCGGAATATATTTTTACACTATCTCTGCTGGTAATTACACGCAAACAAAGAAAATGGTATTAATGCAGTAAGGGTAGCTATTAATTGCAATAGTATTCATGTTAATAGTTTACCTGGAATAAGAAGTGATAAACGACGCATGATAAACTCAGGTAACTTAGCTAAAGAATAACGAAAATGAAGAATACCATTAACTGCAGTCAACTGATAGAATAAAGTATATCTAGGGTATAACGGAAAAACTAGAAATATATGTTAAGTCTAATAACGCAACTAAGAAGCTTTGCGATTAAGCCCCAAAGATTTTGTTGTGTCTAAGAATTATTGTCAACCATCTAATCCAACTACAACCATTAGATTATTTATCCATCAAGATGATATTAGGTTATCAAAGATTCTCAGAATATATAATTTGTTGGATTAGCTAGTTGCGGTAATTGATATATCAAGTTACGGGGCCGGATGGCAGGAGTTTGTTTTCAACGGGCGCGATATGTTTGGAAATGTATTATCTAGTGGAATTTAT
>JANQLA010000517.1 GCA_028280855.1 Melioribacteraceae bacterium | reverse complement strand
AAGTTACCAATGTCGGAAGGGAAGTTCTTAGCGGAAACACAAAAGTTACCGGAAGACTAAAACCCGAAGAAATTAAATTAACGCAAAAGGCATTAAGCGAACAGTCGCATGACGGTAAGTTATTTGAGCTGCTTCGAAAGAAACGTAAAGCCATAGCGGATAGTATGAACCTGCCGCCATACGTAATCTTCCCTGATAAAGCATTGATTGAAATGTCGGCAAAATATCCCTCTTCACAATATGAAATGATGAGCATACACGGAGTGGGTGCGGTAAAATTTGAAAAATACGGTGAACATTTTATAAGGGTTATAAAAAACTATTTGTTTGAAAACCCGGGCCTGAAAAGCGGTGACATATTACCAAGCCGGCAAAAAAAATCTGGCAAGCGTGTGAGACACTTCGTAATAGGGGAGCAGTATAACGCCGGTAAGTCAATTGATGAAATACTCACAGACCTGGATATAAAACAATCCACTCTGATAAGACATTTGCTTACCTATGTTTCGGAAGGTAATAGAATCGATACAAAGAAACTGATGCTGTTAACCAACCTCACCCCACGGCAGTTAAAAGAAATTACAAAAATATTTGATGAGCTGGGCGCCGAATTTTTGAGACCTGTTTTCGACAGGTTAAACAGCGAAGTAAGTTATGATGATTTGCGCGTTGCAAGAGTTTATTATATCAATGGGAAGAAAAGGATTAATTGAGTAGGCAGGCGGATTATCTTGTGAGCTGTATAATCCTGCTACCTTTAGTACTCAGTAGTTGATAACATGGTTTGCGTTTATCCTGCCTTCACTTGTATATAATGTTATGTGCGAAGCGTCGTTAGTGCTCGGCGTAACTCCATGCGGAATTGATTGTCTTATATTTTCAAATATCGATACTTCCTTTCCGGGAGGCACCGTAACATTGTACCAACCTAAAGTACGCGGGTACCAGGTCTCTACTTTCTTAAATTGAGTGCCGATATTAATTTCATTATGCGCAGCGTAGACATGAAGATCGCGGCCGTAATTATTTTCCACTCTCGCGCTAACTAATATTTCGGTTCTGTTATTCACTAATTCGACGACGTAAAAACATCCCGCCTTATCGGCCTTTTTAGCCTCGTAATCAGGGAGGTGGGTGCTGTTGCCTTGTTTCTCAATTGACAGGTGATTGATATCGATATATTGGCCCGAGCCGTAACCGGCGAGAACTCCTATCTTACAGACCCGTTGCAGTCTCGGTACATGGAGATTTTCCGAATACATATCGTCGTCCTCAGGCCATTTCCCGTCCATCTTTTCAATTAATGTCGGGTAATATTTCATGTACAAATCCTTTTGCTGAACCGGAATATCCTGGGTAACAATTGTAGATTCGTCTTCATCGAATCCGCATATAAACATTGAAGCGCCCACTCCAGGTTCTTCTGTTCTGAATTTACCCGACAGCTTGTAAGTACCTGGATCAAGAGATAATACCTGGAATATCGATCCCAGGCCGCCGCCGGACGTATATAATCTTATTCCGTGATTATTATTATTTTCGAGCTGGTAAGTGTATAAATTACCGCTGAATTCACGACGATGCCAGTAGTCCGGGGTCCAGTTAATGATATTTAAATCCGGATCACCTTCAAATTTTAGTTCGCTGTTGAGTAAATTCATTTTGCCCTCTCTATTTGTTGAAATGGTATGGTTGACTAAACTGAACTAATAGGTGATGCTTTTCGCACACCTAACTATTTTATATTTGACACAACTCGCCTATCTTGGACTTTCTTGACAAAGATGATTTTACTTATTTTGCAAAATTTGGTTGAAAATCTTCTTACTAATTTCTAGTATGAAGCATTTTCCATAGCTTTATTACTTTAAATAAAATAAGCAAAGTAATTGACCAATTAGACACAATTACGAAATACCAAAATATCGAATTAAAAGAAGCAAATTCCTTAATTATCAAAATCAAATAGTAAATTGTGGAAGCAGGGAGAATTATACTAGATAGAAAAAAAACCGCCTTCGAAAAAAAATCTTCATAAAGAGCTATCCAAGGAATAATATTAAAACTCTTTTTGGTCTTGCGTAGGAAATTCTTTAGATGAAGATTAAAATAAAACTGTGTCAATAATATAATTAATATTCCTGAATATACAAGTATATCGCTTTGAATTCTAATACTAAAAATCTCTACATAGTTACTTCGCTTTCCAATTTCATCATTGATATAAGATTTTATCTCTTTAAGGGATAAATTTAACGTGATTTTTTCACGGTCTACTAATCGCATTAAATTTGGAAATCTAGTACGAAAATTCTGGTTTTTACCTTTATTTAAGAACTTAATAGGGGTAATACCAAATTCTAAAGGTACAAAAGGTATAATAATCTTTACATTGCTAATATTAGCTAGATCTCCATACCAAAATAAAGTAAAAGCTGCGCTTAACTCATCCTCGAACCTATAGTATCCTTTTCTAAACTTTTCATTAGAAACGAGATTAATTTTGCTTACATTAGGGAAAGAATCGTCCTTCATTCTACCTTGATTAACTTTGAACGTATCACTATTGATAATTGCAAATGCTTTATTCAAGTCAGGTTTTCCCGCAATAAAAAGTTTACTTTTTTCATACATTCTATCCCAACTATTTTTAATAATATCCAAAATTGGTTCATATGGGTTAGACTCAAAGGATGGCGATTGGTTAATGAAAAGCTTCCTTAGTTCTGAAGAATCAATGCTTGCTTCAAGTATAAGTGAATCTTGTTCATTCAATCCAATTGTTAAGACAATCTTTTCATTATAGAGAATTTTGTTTGCATTTATACTATTAATAGCCCAGAAATTGAGATAAGGAAATTTTTTATATAATTTTTTTACCGAATCAACCATTCCAAAATTTAATGTATTATAATTTCTATAAAAATTTAAATAAAATTCAAGTACTTCATCAATTACATCTTCCTGAATAACAGTATTAACCCAACTTGAATTTAAATATTCATTTGTTTTTTCGATTACTCCAATTTCATCTTTTGCAAGGGAGTACTCAAAATCAACTCCATACAGTACACCTATCAAAAAAGCACAACAACTTAAGACCAAGCTAAAATGGATTTTTCGTAAGTGTACTAAGAACTCTTTAACTTCAACATCATTCATTAAATATGTATTCTTATTCAATAAGAAATATGTATTTAATATTATTATAATAATAAATTAATTTATTGATAATATTAAATAATTAAGAACACCATTTTATTTCGAGAACCTTCATTTATAATAAAATCATTTCTTTCCGACGTCATGCCGAACGTTATGGCTTCATTTTATCACCTCAGATCAAATGAACTAATCTTTTCTAGGTTGATTCATTAGCAGTTGCCCGCTATATGCCACATTTCCTAATAATAAATTAAAACTGTTTTTCTAAAAATTTGATGACTTTATTCAAATTATTAATTGATTGTCGATCAATACTAATTTTATGATTATTAATAAATAATTCTTGGATACTCCGAATAAATATTTTTTTGTTTATTTTTGATGAGGAAGGATAAGACGTCTGCTGAATTAATAATTTATCCCTTTTCGTAAACAGATCCTCGGTTTCGAAATTTTTCCAATTCGGATCAATATCTGAATATGTAAAGATTCTTTCGTCAATTGTGTTTCCAAATATCTGTTGATACCTCTTTTTTTGGCTAAGTCCAGCACGATCAGAATCTAGTAAAACAAAAAATGTAGTACGCCAACCAAGGTAAAGACTTATTAATGTCTCAAGATTACTTGAACTTGTGCCAGGACAAAATTTTAATGGTTTTTTAGAGTTTCTTAAAACATCTTGAAAATAATTAAATATGTAGAAGTCACTTTTACCTTCAGTGATAATAACATTTGGAATTAGTTCGAGATTAGTAGGTCTATAATCTAGAATCTCTAGAATAGGTTGAAAATAATTTGATTGGTTTGGTGACTTTACAGCAAATTCACGATATTTAGTTATTTCTATGTCTGTATTTTTTGCATTTGATTTTTCTTCATCTTCATAATTCAATGCGCTATTCTTAATAACATATGTATGTTCAAGCCACTTTGGATTAATTAAATAGTGACTGTGAGTGGTGTAGAGAACTTTAGGAAGTTTTTCAAAACTTTTTAGTAGTTCGTTTTGCGCAGAGGGATGTAAATTTGAGGCAGGTTCATCAAATAGAAAAAATACATTCCTTTGCTCTTTTCTAAAGCTCCTATATTGTGTTAATAGTATATATACAAAAAACCATCTAAAACCCAATGATCTTTCGTTTATCCGGTAAGTATCTACATCATCCTTTATATTAAATTCAAGATATGCACCATTCTCTGAGTCAATACCATAATCTAAAACTACTTCTGTATTTTTTAACTCTTTATTAAATATTTGATTCCAGGAAGAAAATATCAAATCTGTCAAATGACGTTGCATTTTTCCTATTAAACTTATCAAGTTTCTTCGTTCGTTTGGATCATCTGACTCGATTCTGCTAATTAGATGTTCTTCTATATTTGTGTCATTGTCAAGAGAATCAAGTACATCTTGAATTATTGTTTGGTAAATCTTCTGTTTTGGATCATCAATATTATCATCTAGAAAAATTTTTGAGGGGAATTCAAACAAAAAATTTGGGAAATATAGTATACTTGGCATTCTTTCTATGATTATTCTGCTGGCAATCAAAGCTTGTGTGTTATTAAGCTTTTTGACTATCTTACCTCTTTTGGTCCTACCCCGAAAATCATAACTCCAAAAGCGACCATTTTTTTCTTTAAGATGTAAAGAGTTCTTAAAGAAATATTTTTGAGTGTATGAGACATTTTTGGAATATTCTTCTAAAACGATACCTTCTTTAATGAATGCTTCTTTTATAACATCAATATCTTCATCATCCAACTCAATCCCGGCCTCAACAAGTATTGCTTCGTTGAAATTATCTCTCTTGTTGATAGGGATTAAATCGTGAATATCATCAGGCTCATAACTTTCAAATTCTAATGCATCTAAAGTCTCACGTTTATATGCGAAATAATTAATAGCTTCCAGTACTGTTGTTTTTCCACTCTCGTTTAATCCAACAAGTGTAAAAACCTTTGAATCAGAATTTCTAGAAAAATCTAATTTTCCCTTTATTATTCCTTTAAAGTTTTCAAAACGGAAGTAAGTAAATTTCATTTTTTATTTTTCCTTTTTTTCAATGAAATATTGTTCTTTTAGCATATAACACAACAAGAGCTAAGTTTCACATAGCGGGTCGTACACAAGATGCAGCAATGGCAAAGCCATCGCTTTGTGAAAATACCACACTGATTTATTTAAATACTCATTCATTGTTCTTTTTATAGTGCACGTTAGTCATGCTAAAATGCTGCAGTATTCGAATAAGCAGTCTACAAGCAGCATTTTATGTATTCGTCATTTAATGACGGAGTAAGACAGGATATGTTTAAGCAAGTTCGTCGGTGTGTTTCTTCCCGGTGACGAACAGAGTATAATTACATCATCACCTTTTCCCCGAATCGAAATTAAGAAAAATCAGAATTAAATAAAACAATATTGTCGGAGAATCTGGGACTTGATACTGGAAACTA
>JANQLA010000502.1 GCA_028280855.1 Melioribacteraceae bacterium | reverse complement strand
AAGTTACCGCTGTTACTGTACTTTCCCAGGAATAACAACTGACTTCCCCAATAAAGATCGGGAATTGATTTAGGATAATTATCCCAAAAGTTTAATCCCCCGAAATCAATACCTATATCTGTAAGTACCGGCTGTGAAATTCGTTCAAACAAATTATTTACAACCAGTGCAATGCTGTCATCGCTTTCAATAAAGAAAGCATAACCTTGATTATTGCCTGCAATATTTTCTAGCAGTGTGCGACTTACAGTTTCGCCTACTCCGAAGGAAAATATTTTAACGTCGTTAGTATTGAATTTTTTTGTATGAGCAACTATTGAATCGGAATTTGTTTCGCCCCACGTAGGCTCGCCATCCGTTAAAAATATAATCGAGTTGTGAGTTTCGCCTGAGAAAGTTTGTGTAAGCGACGATGTTAATGCTTCGTTGATGTTTGTGAGGCCCAATGCCGCTAGTTGAAAAACGAAATCCCGCGCAGCCTGTTTGTTCGATTCGGTTGCGTCAATTAAATCAGGTTGAAACTTTTCGACAAAAGTGCCGAAAGTAACGATGTTAAACTTATCATCAGGCTTTAGCAAATCGATAAAGTTATGCATCGCATCTTTTAGCTGTGCAAGCCTTTCGCCTTCCATGCTTGATGAAACATCTGCGGTAAAAACAATATTCTTCGGCAGTATATCGCCTTGTTCAACAATATCAGGCGATGTAACCCACATGGCGTAAAAGCTGTCTTCGCCCATTGAATCTTCTACGGACGGGGTATACGTAAGCACGGTAAAATCAACTTCGCTTCTGTCCGTTGCAAATTGAACTACAAGATCTTTGTCCGGGTAAAAGTTTTCATCACCGTAAAAAAGTGTGTAATGATTATCGGCTAGTTTATTGATTTGCAGCGCTGTTGAGTTTCTGTGAGACGGTGATACGAAAGACTGGTAGTTAAACTTTGACTTTGAGTTAAGATCAACCGCAACTGTTTCAAGCGGCTGCGACGAAAGCCCAACTGTATTCAACTGCAACTTATATTCAACAGTACCGAACTCGTATTTAAGCGGTTCGATGTAAGTAATCTCCGTACGCACTTCGCTCAACGGTTCGATAGGAACAATTGAAAGGCGGAATAAGTTATCACCCAGGTATTCAAGCAGCGCCGGGTCAAGCCACTGCTGTAGCCGCTGATTATATGCTGCAACAGCAGCCTGCCGTTCGCGTATTTCAGCCACGTATCGCTGCCCGTTTACCCAATAAATAAGTTCGGTTATTGTTGCGTCTTCGGGTAAGGGGAAGATAAATATCGCTTCAACTGATTCGTTCATCTCGTTATAGAAAGTTTGGTCGAGACGTGTGACGGAAATTTGTTCATCGATGTCGATAGTGGCAATCATATTTTTAATCCACATTTTCCTGTATTCTTCCTGCGACCAGCGCGGACGGGAAAACAATGCGCCAACTGCAAAGACGCTGCTTGCTTCTAAAAAGAGAAACAGAATTAATGATAGCTTAAGAATTGTAAAATTTTTTTCATGGAAGGTGGCAGCTCCAATTGTGATTTGAGACACGAATGGCAAAGTTTATGCCACCTAAAAAGTCTCAAAATTTTGAATTGCGACTGTTTCTGAAAAGCTATTCGCGAAATATTTTCGTGCACGCCAAAATAATTCGCGAAGTTGTTTTAAGATGAGATGTCGACTTATTTTCGATATTTGAAAAGAGAAAAATTTGAAGCCTCCTTCCAGTTGCTTGACTATTTTGTAAAGCAGTGCAAAATAATCAGATGAAGCAAATTCTCTGAATCTCTAATATTTTATGTTTTTGCTATTCTCATTTCTAAGCATTTTTTTGTGTATATTATTTTACAGTTTCTATTTGTAAAACTGATCTACAATCGGGATCTCATAATGTGCAGCCAACATAAAAACGAAGAACAAAACGGTCGCATATTTAGAACTGTGGATGCGAAATTGCCGGATGAAGTCACTTGGAAAGAGTTCTGGAGAAAAAAAACAGCGGAAGAGAAGTTAAACGCCGCTGAAGCAATAATTAGAGGCAATAATGCTTCACAAAGACTTAAAAGAATTTTTAGAATTGTTGAACGAACATAACGTGCTCTACCTTGTTGTGGGAGGATATGCGCTAAATCTTTATTCGCCTAAGCCCCGCAACACGGGTGACCTTGACATATGGATAGAAATTAGTACTAAAAATGCTGCCAGGATGAAAACAGTAGTAGAAAATTTCTGTGCAGTAAGCGATGTGGATAAATCCGTATTTCTAAACAGAAATTTACGCGCTCCCATTGGTGAACCACCGGTTTGTATTGATATTTTAATGAATGTTGATGGGATAGTATTTAAGGAATGTTATCCAAATAAAAATATTGTCGAATGGAGCGGGATTAAAATACCATTTCTATCTAGAGAAGATTTAATAAAAACAAAAAGATTCGTTGGTCGACCTCAGGACATTGCAGATCTGGCAGCTCTCGAAGTAACTTAAATGACTCTTTATTTTACAGTTTTATTTTGCCGCCCTTCATGTAAATATCGAATTATATTTCAATAATTTTGTGTCGACTATTTCGGAGAATCCGTTGAAGAATTACGTCATTTTACTTTTGTTGGCCGTTTTATTACTGTGGGCATGCACACAAAAACAGGAAGTTAATCTAAGTAAACCAAATGAAATTGTGGATGATCTCGGTTACAAACATTCATTTGAAACAACGCCCGGCACAATAATTACATTAGCCCCCAGTCTAACCGAAATGATATTCGAGCTTGAGCTTGGCGATAAATTAATCGGCAACACAACGTACTGCAACTTTCCGCCGGAATCTGATTCAATTCAAAAAGTCGGCGATATGCTCTCCATTAATCACGAGCTGCTGCTTAAGCTAAATCCCGGTATAATTCTAATAACTATGGAAGGCAACACTAAAGATACATTCGATAAAATAAAATCACTCGGACTAAAAGTTTTCATTTCAAATCCGCGCACTTATGCCGGGATAAAAAAAACATTCCGTGACCTCGGAAAAATATTTAATCGAAATGAAGTTATTGAGTCAAAAATTGAGCAGTGGGATACAAGAGTTGATTCGATAAAATCCTTATCTGAAAAGCATGACTCGATGCTTGCCATGTTTTTGGTTAGTTTGCAGCCAATAATGGCGGCGGGTAAATCAACATTTATAAACGAGTTTCTTTCCTTTTGTAACCTGCGAAACATTACGGCTGATTTGGAGGCGAACTATCCTTTCTTAAGCCGGGAGGAAATATTAAAAAGAAATCCGCAGGTAATATTGCACACCGAACATAGCTACAAACAAAATGTAAACGTAACCGAACTTTATCCCGAGTGGAAAAACGTTGACGCTATAAAAAATAGCAGGGTATATTATCTCGATCCCGACCTGTACTTTCGTCCCGGTCCACGCTTCGTAATAGCGTTGGAAAAGTTGAATGAGTTAGTGAGGTAAACAGCACTAAACAATGTAACTGAACGCGCCCAACAAATGTGCGAGAGGTATAATATTCAAAATATTAACCTGCATACCGGGGCGATGAATATGAATTTCATGTTATGTAGGGATCGCAAACTTTGCGATCCCTACAGCTTTACAGATTAAAAATCTGTTCCGAAACTTCCCACATTTTTTCGCGGTTTTCTTTTACATAGCTTATTGGCGATGATTCAACAGCTTTACTTTTGACAAAGTATTTTGAAGTAACATTTTCAACTTCGGGCGATGAAGCTAGATAAACAGATGTGGCTGCGCCTTCTTTTAAACCGGCGCCTTCCATATTAAAACCGGCCTTCAGAAGTTTCGTTGTTATTACCCCGGGATGAAGAGCATTGACAGTGATGTTTCTATCATCTACTCTTTTGGCAAGTTCGTACGTGAAAAGTACATTTGCCAGCTTTGATAGAGCATAAGCATAGTAGCCGTCGAAATATTTTTCAGCGTTAAGATTGTCCCAGTCAAGAGTTGCACTCGTGTGCGCAATCGAGCTAACATTTATAATTCTTCCGCCATTGTCAATCTGATCGAGCAAAAGGTTGGTTAATAAAAACGGGGCAAGGTGATTCACGGCGAATGTTGTTTCGAACTCATCACCGGTTAAGAGGAAATCGTTCATATAAACACCGGCGTTGTTCAGCAGGACATCCAGTTTCACGAAGCGTTGTTTAAGTTCTGTTGCTAATTTTCTAACCTCGTTCAGTTTCGAGAAATCGGAAACGACGTAATTTATATTTTCATTCCCGGTCTCGTTTCTAATCCATTTTAAAATATCAGCACATTTGTTTTCCGATCTGCCGTGTACAATAACGGAATAGCCTTTTTCGGCAAGGTCAAAAGCGGTTTGTTTTCCAATACCGTCAGTAGCGCCGGTTATAAGAATTGTTTTGTTATTCATCATGTACCTGGATATTTTTGGATGGAAGTTACTGAAAATTTTTCGATTGATTTCAGTCGAAACTATATTTGCCAATGTTGTTATAGATGCTGAGTTAAGCGGAGCTTCCGTTCTTAATTGGAAAGGCGATGCGCAGCTTGGGAGTATAACTTCTACTGGAGCTTCGGTTATAAATAGAATTGAGATCCCTTAACATACTTTAAAATAGGTTTCTATATTGACTATCCTCGACTATTCCATCGTAATCATCTACCTTCTCTGTATGGTGAGTGTAGGTATGTATTTTCAAAAGAAAGCTTCCGCCGGTATTGATTCATACTTTTTAGGCAGCAACAAAATTCCATGGTGGGCTTTGGGCGCGTCCGGCATGGCGAGCAATCTTGATGTAAGCGGAACGATGATTAATGTTGCTATGATTTACGCATTGGGTGCATCCGGTTTCTTTATTGAGCTGCGCGGCGGGATAGTTTTGATAATGGCTTTCTTCATGATATTTATGGGTAAGTGGAACAGGCGCTCGAACGTAATGACACTTGCGGAATGGATGAAGCTTCGATTTGGCGAAGGCACCGAAGGAAATATTGCGAGAATCATAACTGCCGTTGCCAACATCGTTATTACTATTGCAATTGTAACTTACTTCGCTTACGGCGCGGGTAAGTTTATCGGGGAGTTTTTAGGTTTTCCCGAATGGCTGGGTTTACCTCAAGAGTTTTGGGCTTCGGTACTTATGATTGGTCTTGCTATGATTTATACGGTTGCTAGCGGCTTACACGGTGTCGTTTGGACAGATGTGTTTCAAGGAGTGTTAATTTTTGCGACAATTGTTGTTATATGTTTTATCTCAATGGTTGAGTTTGGACTGCCTGAAAGCTTTTCAATCTCAATGCCGCTGCTTGACGGAGGTTTTGAGACGATTAGTACAACGAAGGATGCCTGGACAAGCGTGCTACCGAATTGGGAGTTAGGTCTGCCCGAAAACTCTGCTTACTCAATTTACAACTTGTTCGGAATTGCAATCATATTTTATTTGATAAAAACGGTTATTGAAGGCAGCGGCGGCACGGGCGGATACATGGTGCAAAGATTCTTCGCTGCCCGAAGCGACCGTGAAGCCGGGTTGCTTTCGTTATTCTGGACTTTCCTTTTATCCTTCCGCTGGCCGTTCATTGCCGCTATTGCAATTATGGGTGTATCATACGGGGTAACAAGCGGAAATGTAATATCCGATCCCGAGAGGGTTCTTCCGATTGTTATTTACGAGCTCGTACCAATCGGTTTAAAAGGGTTGCTGGTTGCAGGCTTAATGGCAGCGGCGATGTCTACTTTTGATTCGCTAGTAAATTCCGGGGCTGCTTACTGGGTAAAAGATATTTACCAGGCGTTCATTAAGCCCGATGCAACGGAAAAGCAGCTCGTTAAACAGAGCCGGTGGTCATCGGTTATTATGGTTGCTATCGGTTTGGCAATGACGCTTAACATAACAAGCATTAATGATATTTGGGGATGGCTCACAATGGGTCTTGGTAGCGGATTGATTGTTCCACTGCTCGTTCGCTGGTATTGGTGGCGCCTAAACGGTTACGGCTTTGCGGCCGGTGTTGCCGGCGGTATGTTAACCGCAATTGTGTACAAACTTCTGGTACCCAATTCGCCGGAATACTTTACATTTCTTGCTGTTGTGTTAATGTCGTTTATTGCGTTAGTTGCCGGAACCCTGGTAACCTCTAAAACCAAGGATGAAATTCTCGAAAACTTTTATTCGATAACTCGTCCATTCGGCTTTTGGAAGCCCGTAAAAGATAAGCTTGATAAAGGCAAAGTTGCCGAGATTAAAAAGGAAAACAGAAGAGATATTGCTTCTATTGCTATGGCAGTGCCCTGGCAGATAGTTTTATTTTTAACCGGGATGTCGTTTATCTTGAAAAACTGGAATGCATTCTTTGTTTTACTTGTAGTTTTATTCGGATTGTCGCTTGGCTTGTATAACACCTGGTTTAAACACTTGTCTAAGGATAACTCATCTCTTCCGACGGATTAGCAATCTGTCTGAGTTGCCGGAATGGTATTGATTCCCCTTTGGAATCCTGTCAGTCTTGCTATTTATTAGGATTAATGACCCGCCGGACTTTAGATTAGATTTGCTAAGAAACATCTCTTTCACGCAAAACTTTTGCAATCCGGTAGCGGCGAGTAACTATTAAAACCTGCCTTTATGCACACAGGTAGCAAGTGAAAGTTATATGTTTACCATATGGGTAAATTTCAAAAATGACCTGGCTTCCTTTTTAATAACCCTCCATTTGATTCTAATTAGCCGCTTAAAAAAGTTTACCAAATGGGAAACAGGCAAAAAT
Source organism: Melioribacteraceae bacterium (assembly GCA_028280855.1). Taxonomy (GTDB): domain Bacteria; phylum Bacteroidota; class Ignavibacteria; order Ignavibacteriales; family Melioribacteraceae; genus PGYT01. The sequence continues at coordinate 38,105 of JANQLA010000502.1, read as the reverse complement.
TCAATTTTGTAAAGATTTTTCCCCTATAAAAAGTCAGCGGAAAAAAATCGAATAAAGATTCATCATTTCTGCATTTTTACGACAAAAACGCCCGATTAAAAAAATTATAAAATCCTGTCCAATTCCAACTGCTTTCCGATATAAAGAAAAAAAGACACAAATAGTTCTATTACGAAACCACGAATAATAATCGGTTGATTTTTGCACATTTATCAACTTGCTAAAACTAACAGGAACAAGTGAGCTAATCGCTTTTCTTTTTTAGCTCAATAAAAAGACAAAAGAATTCATTTATTGTCATAATATTTTAATTAAGGGAGAAAGCTATGATTAAAAAACTTTTACTAACATTTTTTGTGCTTTTGCTGGTTTATAAGGTAAAGGGGCAAGAGAAAGAAAGAATTATATCTTTTGGAGAAAATGAAAAAATCCAGGAAGTAACAAAAACCAAAAGTTTGATTAGCGTTAATATTCACAACAAAAGAACAAACAAGAATACAGTTCAAGTCTTCAATAATGATGGTTTGGAAATATTTTCAAAAAATGGTTTTGAGAGCTATGTGAAAGACATTGTAGTAAGCGAAGAAAATAATCTAATTATAATCGTAAATAATCCTTATAAAAATCAACTACTCGCAAACAAAGGAAAAGATGAAATTAGGGCTTATAATATAATGACTGGAGAATTGGTTTGGGAAAATTATTCTAGTGCTAAATTTTATGAATTATCACCTGATAATTCGAAAATAATGACAAGAGGAAATCCACTCGATAGCTCTTCTGAATTAGAAATTATTGATGTAACAAGCGGTGAAAAGATATTGCTGTCAAAAAAATTCTCTCATCTCCACACCGAATGGTTTGATAATGATAGAATAGTAATTATCCAGAATAAGTGGATCACAAACCCTGAACACAAACGAGAAATAGAATCAATAAATAAGAAACTAGAAAAAATCAATAATGAATTAACAGAGTTAGGTTTACAATACAACAAAGGAATAATTGCAAAGGATGAATATAAACAAAGAAGAAAGGGTTTGATTAAGGAAAAATACAACTCCAGCCAATTAGAAAGTAAATATCAAGACAGATTCATTATTAAAAACCCTATTACTATTCCCGATCGTGGGACTTTATATCTTTACAATATTCAAAATGATGTCATAGAATTAGAAAAAACTCTCCTATTGAATAATGGCTATCCTTTTTTGATTAAGGAAAATGAGGATGAATTCAAGAACATCTATGTTGATGAAAATAAAGACATTCATCTACTAGGTTATAGTAACTCAGAACTAGCTAACAATCATTTGATTTATCTCAAGATAAATAGAAATGGTAATGAAATATATAATATAGAAATTGATGAAATATCTAGCTATCCCTATTTAAAAGAGATCATAAATTTGGGTAAAAGATATGTATTAGTTTTTTCAAAAATTAACGGAACTTCTATAATCGATTCTGAAGTAGGAACTATCACGAAATTTGAAAACTCTGATCTTAAAGAATCATTCGAAAAATTTATTACACTCAATCGAGGTTCTCAAAGAATTATTATCGATAGCAATTTATTAATAAATAAAGTAGAAAAAACTATCTCTATAAGAGAAGGAGGTGAAAAATGATTAAGAAAATAACTATCTTCATTTTATTCACACTCACTCTTTTTATTCACGAAAACCTTTTTGCACAACCTCAATTGAAAGATTATTTGTTCCCAGTTGAAAACAAAGTAAATAATGATTTTTCCTCAGCATATGGTCCTCGAAATTTAGGTGGCGGGAATTATCCTAGTAGCAATTATAATTATGATTTTCATGCCGGGATAGACATCTCCGGTGATATTGACGATGAAATTTATTCAATAGAAGAAGGTACTGTAAGATATATAAGTACAACAAATGGTGATATGGAAAATATCATAATCGAATATGTAGATGAGAATTTTGAGTTGTTTTATATAAAATATATTCATATTGATGTTTTAGAGACGTTGAGAACTACATTTGAGAATAATAAAAATCAAGGTCTTGAAACAAGTGTTACTAGAGGCGAAACAATTGCGTATATAAAGGATTTAGATAATTATGTACCTCACTTGGATATTAGGTATAGTGAAAACGATCTAAATCTAAACCCATTGGAATTCAATCAAGAAAATATTCACCCAGGCTGGGTGCTGGGACAACATTCAAATTATACTCCAATACCTAGAATAGTATCAAGCGAAGGGACAGAAATGTCAGGCGGTGAGATTTTACAATTAAGTGTTGATGATAATACAGGATCACATAATCCAAGTAGTAGTAGGTATTTTGAATTTGGAGTGAGAGTCAATGATGAAGAATTAGATCTTGATCAAATTCAAGTTTTCATGGAAGGCTGGGCTGATGGTGTTAGAAAGGATGAAACCGAACTGTTAATAGACCCTGACTTCCCTCCGAATTACCCTTCAGCAAATGAGCATATTAACTTCAGAAATCAAGTTTTTTATTCACCAAAGATTAACTGTGGAGATAAATTTGCGAGTGACGATGATCAAGGACATAACAGTAAATCAGTTGGAATATATCCGAGAGGTTTTTGCAATAGTTGTCCCGACGGATCTCATACAGTATATTTTAGATGGTATGTTGATAATACATTATTGAATCAACTAGATGGTAATGTTATTCTGGATGTCTTTGTAAGAGACTTTCAAAATAATTCTCAAGAAATTAATGACCTAGAAATAGCAATTCCAAAACCCAGACTTGACATTTATAATTTAGGAGGAACAGAAATAAGCGATTGGAGGAGTTTTATACTTTATGATAAAACTCAAGAAGATCATGACTGGAGAAAAATTGAGATATTTGAAGATAAGGATATGACAATTCCAGCAACTAATTATACAGTTTCCACCGGAGAACTATCCACAGATGATAAAAGTAAATTAAAGCAAAGTGTTTTTGTTACCTTTTTTGATGGCGGTACATACTATTTCTCAATTAAGGTTGGTTACGGATCATTACCTCAACAATTATTATACACTTCTAATAATTCATCTTCTTTGAATAAAAACAATGGGATTTTAGAATTCACAAGTGGTGCAATAAAGGTTTTTGTCCCTAAAGATAGCGATTCATTTATATCGGCGGATAAATTAGTAGAACATTTATATGGCGAAGGAGGTACAGAATACATTAAAGTAAATATTGAAGGCTCACAAGATAAAGATTGGTCTGCTCAAATACTTAGTGGATATAATATCTCAGGCCTAACAAAAGAAGAACTTAAAGGTGACTATGGGGAAGGTGCAAATGCAGGAATACTAAAAATTACTTATGGAAGTAATAGCAATGAAAATGAAATAAAACAGGCAAAAATTAAAATAACAGCGACAGATGTAACATTAACCAACAAAGAAATTTTCATCGATTTATATCAGTTTGGAGTTGCAAATCCTTTCGAAGATGAAATACTGCTTTATGCAATAGCTAGTCCAATAACAGGGGGACAGCTTAAAGATATTTCATGGTCAGTACCTAATGGCAATTTAACTGATTACCCGGAAACAGATTTTGAATACGAATATTCAATTAATGGTGGAATAAATTGGACAACAGCAGCTATAAATCACGGCGCATCCGGAGATGGATCGGTTTTATGGAGTGTACCAGCAATAAATGCTACTAATTGCCTATTCAGAATGACATATAATTACAATGAAGATATTACTGCTGTTTCAGATGAATTTGAAATTACTGATCCTACAGCGCCTAAAATTACCGATTATTTTGGACCGGTTAGCTATACATATTATGATGATTCTTCTAATCCAAATATAACAATAGAATGGGGAGGAAGTAATCTTGATTTTGTTGATATCTATTATCGAACGGATAATACATCATCAAATTGGATAGAGATTATTAAAAATAAGAACGTTTTAAGTGGTACATATAATCATAGCTGGACACCACCAGCTTTTACTGAAAACCTTTATCCTGAAAGCGAAATAAAAATTGTGGGTAAAAAAGCCGGTTATGGTAATGTTGAGAAAATTGGTCAATTCATTTTGTTGACAAAGGATCCTTTTATCATTGTAAACAACAGCCTGGATGGTACAATAATCGAATATACACCAGGCCAACCATTACCTCAACGTTATTTAGAATGGGAAATATATAATATAGCTTCAAGTGAAAATTTTAAATATGATTATTCACCGGATAATGGAGTAACATGGAAGAAATTGATCGATGATGCTCAAGGAAATAATGTAGGTGCTCCTATTGGTCCAAAGACAAACAAAAGAGCTCCAGTGATTTTTGGAATAAACAGTGACGAATCATCAGTCACTAAAATTAGAATTAGTTTACAGAGCAATACAACCATTTTCGACACTAATGATGGTGTATTTACTGTTCTAAATACTGCTGCTTCACCAATACATTATGTATCAACTGAAGGAGATGACCAATTAAACTATCCTTTTAGAAGTATAGATAAGCCCGCAAGAACATTTGAAGAAGCAATAAAAGCTGCTGCAGATGGGGATAAGATTATCGTTGCACCTGGGACTTACAAATATGATCTCGCAGGGAATGATGGAGAAAACAAGACAATACTTGTGGATAAAGAATTAATTATTGAATCCACGGAGGGCGCATTTAATACTATTATTGATTTTTATGGTAGTGACAATACCAGCTGTATTCAGATTAATAACTCAAATGCAAAAATCGTCGGATTCACTATAATGAATGGTAGTGGCTTTAGAGGAGCGGGGGCTTATTTGCTTAATGGAGGGACATTAGAAAACTGCATAATTAAAGAGAATGAAGGATGGCTCGGTGGTGGCATTAAAATGAATGGTGGCAAAATTATTAATTGCCTAATAATGGATAACGTTGGACAGTATGGTGGAGGAGTGAATTTAAACAATAGTGGTGAAATAATAAATTGCACTATTGTAAATAATGGCGCTACACTAACTGCAGATAATAATGGAGGTGGAGTTTACGTAGAAAGCGGTGTTGTAAAAAATTCTATTATATACAATAATACTGCTGTTCAAAATACAGATTTAAGACACAATATTTGGTTTAATTCCAGTTTTTCTAATTTTTATAATGTTTGTACTGAGGATATTACTGGATTACCAGGCTCGGATAACATTCAAGATGACCCATTATTTATTGACACCGACAATGACAATTACAGGTTCCTCGATGAATCACCTTGCTTTAACAAAGGCAACAATCAGTTCCTATATGAGCAAACCGACTTAGAAGGTAAGCAGCGAAAAAGATATGGGATTATTGATATAGGTGCGTTTGAGACGCAAATAACAGCGCCTATTATTGCCGACTTTACCCTTGATCCGCCGAAAGTACCTGTTAACGGCCAGGCAACATTAACATGTAATTTAAGCCAGGGCGATGGAGTATTAACCTATGATTGGATCCCCGCTAGTGTACCTTCGGATGTCACTGTAACACACAATGGAAATGATAACTTTGTAACTATTTCATACAATCCCAGCCAGCCAAATAATACTCTAATGAAAATAACGGAAGGTTTTCGGGTAAAATGTACGGTGTCAAATATAGAAGGAACAGACGAATCTGCTGGTTATCCCAGTTTAGCTCAGCCAAGCAAAACTTTACAATTAGAACAAGGTTGGAACTGGGTATCTCTAAATCTGGATGTATATAATATGTCATTAGATAATTTAGCTTCAGGAATACCTTATTATGAAACCAATCTTATAAAAAATCAAACTGCCTTTGCACAGCAGATGGACGATGGAAACTGGCTGGGAAGTTTAAAGGAATTTAACAATGTAGAATTATTTATGATCAACATAGGGGAAGATTATGATCTGAGCTATAATGGAAGTTACCAGTTACCTTCGAGGGTACCGATTCATTTAGAGAAAAACTGGAACTGGATCAGTTATACATCTATTTATAGTGCAGATATAAACTTTGCTTTGGGAACACAAGGTTTTAAGAATGGAGATCAAATTGTATGTGACAATTTAACTGCTGAATTTAACAACAGTACATTATGGGCGGGCACACTCACTGATTTAGAGCCGGGTAAGGGCTACAAAATAAAGGTTTATTCAAGCAAAACCTTTACTTACCCCGATGGACCACCGCCGGCAGCCCTGCTTCGCAAAACATATAATGACTCCGAAATTGCATCTAATTTAGAATGGCATGTAAACTCCCGGGAATTTGAGCATAGGATGTTTCTTGTGTTGGAAATAATAAACAAAGAAAATGAAATAAATGAAGAAGATCTGGTAGCTTCATTTTTTGAAGGAGAATGCCGTGGATTCATTAAACCGGTTTATTTAAGTCAATTAGACAAAAATTTATTCTTTGTACCTGTAATGAGTAAAGAAGTTGAAGGAGAAGAAATTGATGTAAAATATTATTCACACAATAAAGATAAGGTATACAGACTTAATAGTAGTTTTGAGTTTAGTGCAGATTCAAAACTGGGAAGCATTGAGAAACCTCTCAAATTTAACCTGGAAGAATTAATTGATGAATCAATTCCCGAATCATATTTATTAAAACAAAATTACCCGAATCCGTTCAACCCGGAAACAACAATTGAATTCGCCATACCTGAAGATAGCAGGATAAACTTGGTGGTCTACAACATGTTGGGACAAGAAGTTAAAACTCTTGTAAGTGAAAGCTTGTCTGCCGGCTATCATAAAAGAATATGGGACGGAAGAGATAATTCCGGGAAAAAAGTAACATCGGGAATTTATTTATTTAGGATCACATCAGGTGAGTTCAACCAAACCAATAAAATGATCCTGCTTAAGTAGGCGTAATAAAAATCAATTAATTCATTTGAAAATTGAGGTTAACAATGAAAAATAAAAATTTTATAAAAATCATTATTACAATAATTATCTTATTTGCAATTAGTTTGGAATCATTTGGTCAAACACAATCTACAACTCTTAATGAGAAAGGTGCTGAAGAAACACTAGCTTCTCCAAATGGTGTCACTGCAGATTTCGGGGTAAGTCCTAAAAATGTATCATTTGGTGCCCTAGGAGGTAGTGAAGTGATTACAGTTTCTTCACCTACAAACTGGACAGTAAATGAAAATCTTGGTTGGATAAGTGTGACTCCAACAATTGGATTTGGTAATGGAAGTTTTACAATCACAAGTGCCGTTGCCTTTGGTGATGCAGCAAGTGGAATTGTAACTGTAAGCTATGGCGGAGTTACTGATACTATTACAGTAACCTTGGAAGGAGAGCCATCTCTTGGAATTAGTCCTACAACCATTTCATCAAACTCAGATTCAGGTAGTGCTGACATAAGTGTTTTTTCAAATGCAAGCTGGACTGTTAGTTCAAATGTAGGTTGGATAACTACCAATCCCTCTGATGGCTTTAAAAGTGGCAGTTTTTCGGTAAGCTATACTGAAAACCAAAACCCAAGTTCAAGAAGCGGTGAGGTTTATGTGACTAGTGGTGAAGTTACAAGAACTTTGAATGTGACTCAATCGGGCAGTGCACCTTACCTTACAATAAGTCCGTCGAGCAGCATTAATCCAAACTCTAACTCAGGAAATACTAATGTTAGTGTAAGTTCCAATGTTAACTGGACCGTAAGCGATAATGCTAGCTGGATAACGGTTAGTCCTACAAGCGGTTCTAATAATGGAAGTTTTACCGTAAGTTATTCAGGAAATACCAGTACGAGTTCAAGAACCGGCAAAGTAACTGTGAGTGGGGGTGGAATAAGCAGAGAGTTAACGGTTAATCAATCCGGTAATCCCAATTCGCTGTCGGTTAGCCCAAGTAGTTTGACGTTTCAGTATTATAAAGAGTCAAAAACTGTAAATGTATCTTCTAACATAAGCTGGAGTGTTAGTGCAAGTTCATGGTTAACCGTAATTCCAATTAATAGCTCAGGGAATGGATCAATCATTGTTAAAAATGATGACTACTTCGGATCAATACCAAGAACCGGCAGCGTTACAGTTGAAGCCGGAGACGAATCCAGAACAATTTTTGTTGAACAAAACCCGGGACCTTACGATTATCCCGATATAGACATTATAAAAGCCAGTCCATCCTCGGGTTTCCAAACTGCACCGGCCAGCGGTACCGTATATTATTCAATTAATCAAGCCGGGGATGTAGATGTAAGTATAAATGGAGGGCCTTGGCCGCGGCCGCTGGAGTATAAGTTGGAAGGTGAATACTCTTTCCCGTTCTCAAATCTTGGGGAAGGGACACATACTTTTATATTTACCTTGATAAATTCAAAAGGAACGGATTCCGATACACTTTATTATGAAGTATTATCAAAGACTTTATCGGTTGATCCAACGGATATAACAATTCCGTATCACAGAGGAGAGTTTGACTTAAACATAACTTCAAACACAAGTTGGACTTTAAGTTCAAATAAGATTTGGCTTGAAATAGATGAAGCAGATGCACAAGGATCAGGCAATGCTACAGTAACAGTTAAGCACAAAGATTATTTTGGATCTATACCTCAAACGGGAAGTCTAACATTATCCGGCGAAGGAGTGTCACCTATAAATATTTTTGTCGAACAAAACCCGGGACCGCAAGATCCACTAGATATTACGGTCAATCCTTCTGATTTCGATCCACTGTCGGGAACGCAAACCGCCCCGGTAAGCGGCACAGTAGATTATACGATTAATCAAGCCGGGGATGTAGCAGTAAAAATAGACGGCGATCTGGCTCCATTGATTTATAAATTAGAAGGAACACATACTTACCCGTTTTCAGATTTAGGAGAGGGAACGCATACTTTTGAATTTATTTTTAGTAATTCAAAAGGAACGGATTCCGATACTCTTTCTTATGAAGTATTATCAAAGACTTTAACTGTTGATCCAACGGATATAACAGTTCCATATTATAGAGGGGAATTTGACTTAAATATTACTTCAAATATAAGTTGGAAATTAAGTACAAATGATGATTGGCTCGAAATAAATGCAGCAGACACAAGCGGGCCCGGTAATGCTATTGTAACAGTTAAGTATAAAGAATACTTTGGCGCTTTGCCTCAAACAGGCAATATAACATTATCCGGCGAGGGAGTTTCAGCTATAAACATGATTGTCAATCAAAATTCCGGGCCGCAAGATGCGCCAAATATTATTGCAGACCCGCTTAGCTTCAACCCGCCTTCCGGCACACAGTCCCCACCGGTAAGTGGTACAGTAGATTATACGATTAATCAAGCCGGGGATGTTACTGCAACAACAGGCAGTAATTCTTATCCACTTGGATATAAACTTGAAGGTACACACCCTTATGCATTTTCAAATCTTGAAGAAGGAGTACATACTTTTGAATTTACTTTAAATAATTCCAAGGGCACTGATTCCGATACAGTTGACTACGAAGTTTTTATAATTCAGTTAATAACAATTGAACGATTTGAACCTAATCTAGGAATAGAACCTGCATTTCCTAAAATATTTTATAATGCGGAACCAGGATCGCTAAAAGTGTATTATAAAGAAACGAGTTCCTCAACTTTTTTAATAGACGGACAAAAGACTCATACCGGGGGAGCAGGCGAATATACAATGAATAACCCTTTAATTGCCGGCATTTATGATATAAAATTGGAGATAACTAACTCCGGCGGTACTGACACTGTTCAAGCGACTTACACAGTAACATCCGCTGATTGGGCATTTAATCCAAATGAATTTCAGTACACCGCTAACATAACAGCTAAAATTCTGAAAGATGGCGTTGAGTTAAGTGAAGCAGTTTTAGGAGCATTTAACGGTGAGGAATGCAGAGGTTGGACTGATCAATCGTCGCAAGATAATCATGGTAACAAGCTATACTTCTTAACCGTATACTTAAATGAAGCAAGCGAAAGCATTAATCTAATAGCAAAGGTTAAGGATGTAAATGGTAATTGCGGCGCTCCGATATTAATTGAGCCGTCTATTACCTTGGACATAGATGAAATTATGGGAACCATAACCGGACCTATATTAGTTTCCGTTAACGGCTCGTTTGAAGTAAGCGGGGTTGTGCAAAAAACAGGCTTACAACCTTTGGAAGGAATAAAAATAAATATTGTTGATGGAACTCCAAGTCCGAACCCGGTTGCACTTAATAAAATAGCCGGCATAAGCGAGAATTATGTTTTTACAGACTCATTGGGCAACTATGATTTAGAGCTGGACTATAACTGGAATGGATTACTAATACCTGAAGATGAGCGGTTTAATTTTGATCCTGATACAATTGCAATTGACCCTTTAGTAAAAGACCAGGTAAGTAAAAATTTTGCTGCGGCTGTAAATAGATACACTATTTCCGGTTATGTAGTGGATGAAAATTTGCTGCCTCAAGAGAATGTAAATATTTATTTCATTGGTACGGTTGATACAACAGTAATTACAGATATTAGCGGTTATTATGAATGTGAATTTGAATATGGCTGGGTTGGTGAGGCAAAGGTAAATAAAAGTGGTTTCAATTCAACACCACAAAGCCATTTAATTGATACATTGAAGAATAACTTACAATTAACCGATTTTCTTTTAGAGAAAAAAGAATTGACATTAAATCATAAACATATTTTAACTAACGAAATTGGAGATACACGGATTGGATTTGGGAATGATGTAAAGATATATGAAAACTTAGCTTTTATTAGTGCTCCAACTGACTACGATGGTTCATTTCGTGGGGCAGTGCATGTTTACGAATTTGTTAATGGAGATTGGAACTACATAACTGCATTGAGGCCTAATGTTACAGGTCTTATTAATTTTGGCTGTGTTCTAGACTATCATAATAATTTTCTTGTGGTAGGTGCAACAAAAGAGAATGATTATACAGGTGCTGTTTATGTATTTCATTTTGATGGAATAAGTTGGAGTTTGCTAACAAAACTGTTAGGAAGTAATTCAAAACCGGCTGACTATTTTGGAAGTGCAGTAAGTATTGAAAACGATTTGATTGTTGTTAGTGCTCCCCATGGAAATGATAATCGGCTCGGCGCAATATATATATTTGAGTATGATGGTAACAATTGGAACGAGGTTCAAAAAGTTGTACCTCAAGATCAAAGTTATGTCGGATTTGGGAACTTTGGTAGGAGTATAGATATAAATGGTGATTTCTTAATGATTGGTGATTATAAAGATTTTGAGAAAGATGATAATGTTGGTGCAGTTTATGTTTTCAAAAAAATTAATAATGTATGGACAGAAGTTAGTAAACTCTTCCCTTATCCAAACATATACAGAGGTGTTTATTTTGGTGAATCGATTTCAACATTTGGCGATTATTTAGTTGTAGGAGCACCATCTGATTTTTCTTCTAATGGTAAAACAGGGCAGATTTATATATTTAGAAACAATAATAATAACTGGGAATTTATGCAAAGTATTTATCCCTCAGATGGAATAGTTAGTCAAGATTTTGGAAATTCTGTTGATATTTATGGAAATTACATTGTAGTTGGTGGACCTGGGAATTATAAAAATAATAATCGTGTTTATGTATATAAATTGGAAAATAATACTTGGACAGAGTTCTATAAATTCGATGATCCATCATATGACTCCGGGGATTATTTAGGTAGATCAGTTGCGATATCAAATTTGCATGTAATGATAGGTAATGAAAAAGGTGAAAATAGCGATGAGCAAGGATCAGTAGTTGTTTTGGGGGATATCTGGAACTATAACCCAAAATTAATTTCAGGTTTAGTAAAAGATAATAATAACATTCCTTTAAGCGATGTTGTAATTGATTATGGTGATGGAATAATAAATACAACCGGAAGCGACGGTGTTTTCCAAAGGTACGTTGAAAAAGGTTGGAGTGGTAATATAAAACCGTCATTATTTAGTTACAAATTTAGTCCAAGAAATTTTGAAATTAACAATATACAAGTAAACAATAGTGGATTAGAATTTACAGGGAATTTTTTTGAATCAAACTTCACAAATGAAATAAAAATAACTCACCCCGAAATTGATTATGGCGATTATTTTGGCAATTCTGTTGATATTTATGAAGATTGGGTGATAGTTGGCTGCCCAAGAGGTCAAATCAGCACTTTAAATAAAAGGGGATTTGCATCAGTTTACAAATTTGATAATGGTAATTTAGAGTTTAAGTATGACATTTATGACAACAACTCTAATGTAGAACATTTTGGTTATGCAGTAGCTATTACAGAGAATTATGCTATGGTTGGTAATTATCTAAGTAAAGTGGTTTCGATATTTGATATAAATGATTCAACATGGACTTTATCAAAAAGAATATCGTCCACTAGTAGTAGTTATTCAAATGATTATGGCGACATTTTGGATATTTCTAAAAATATCGCTGTTTACAGTGATAATGAATTTAGTAATTATAAAGGCTTAGCATTTTTTTATGAAAGATCAGGAAATAACTGGGATATAGCTTACACAGTTAAAGGGGAGGATGATTTTGACCACCTAGGAATTTCAGTTGCTGCAAGTGAAAACTATTCTGCTGTCGGTTCCCCGTATAATGAAGATGGTTCTTATGACGGTTCAGTTTATATTTACAAAAAAAATGGAAGTAGCTTTACATTTATGCAGGAATTGAAGCATCCGACAAGGACTGGAAACAAATATTTCGGCTGGTCAATTGATATAACAGACAAATTTTTGATTGTTGGTGCAAAAAGTGAGTACTCAGGAGCAGCATATATATTTGAAAATGTTAACGATGAATGGGTTTATAGACAAAGATTAGCAGAAACCGGTACTGATGATTTTGGAGTGACTGTTTCAATTGCTAATCTTTATGCTGTTGTTGGGGAAAAAAGCAGGCGTAGAAATGCTAAGTGTTTTATCTACAAATATGATGGTAATACTTGGAATTGGCATAAAACTGTTGCTGCAAGTGATGGATTTACTGACGACTATTACGGTTATGATCTAGCAATTTCCGACTACCATTTAGTTGTAGGTGCTAAAGAAGATGATGATATGGGTTCCAGTTCAGGTTCTGTGTATATTTATACTGATGAAGTCATTCAGCAACAAGGTTCTGTAGCCCAAAACTTTGAAGAAGAATTGCAATTCAGTATAGACCAGAATTACCCAAATCCATTTAACCCAACTACAGAGATAAAGTACAGCATTAAAGAAGATGCAATGGTAAAAGTAAAAATCTACGATATCTTAGGCAGACAGGTAGAGGTGCTGGTAAATCATTTTCAGGAAGCCGGTCAGCACAAAGCAATCTTTAATGCATCAAAATTTGCTAGCGGCATTTATTTTTATACTATTGAGGCTGGTGGTTTTAGAAAAACTAAGAAAATGATTTTGATGCGTTAAACTATCATTTAGAGTAATTCGGAATTTATGTTATAGGTTATATTTATAACTAATGTTTAACAGCATATTACAATTAAACCCGGGTAAAACTTCTCGGGTTTAACTTTTTTATCTCATTATTGGCATGTATGAAGGCATCGGTTATTACGAAGTTGAATTCGATGCGCGCAGGTCGGCGAGGCAGGGCAGCGCCTTGGAGGCAAAAAAGGAAGGTAGAAAATCAGAAAAGCCTTCTCACCATCTTCATTGTGGGTCTGCGCTACTGTAAAGAATTAATAACATGCGATCTTTATGCGATATTTTTTTACGTAAAGACCGTAAATTATTATTGAAAATGGTTATAGCAATTTAGTTCAAATTTAATAGCGCCGGAGTGCATTAGTTTTTCCCAGGTTGCATTAAACTCAGTAAAGTCAGGGCTTGCCATACATGCTTCATGATCAGCTTTGGTTTGCCATTCAATAATCGTCATTGTATGCGTATCATCTTCGCTAATAAAAGGTTTTGCCGAAACAAACCCGGGCTGCTTTTTGAATATTTCAAAAGCGTTCCGGGCTAATTCAAAGTATTGTTCTTTCACATCCTGTGTATAATGCGTTTTCGTTTGTACGATGAATGTTGCCATTTTGTCTCCTGCTAGTTTTGTGAATACAAACCGATACGATTGCCTTCCGTATCTAGGAAGTGGGCGATGAATCCGTGTTCCCCGATGGAAGTTTTAGGATCGAGAATTTTACCGCCGTTTTCTTCTATTTTTCCCAGCTCAACGGATAAATCATTGCTATGGAAATATACGGTAATACTATTTGGCGACGGTTCAAGTCCTTCAACCTTTACAAGCGCTCCCGCCGCAAACGGGGCATCCGTTTCCCAAGGGAAAGCTGCCATTTCCATTCCAGGCATTCCGGGCATATCACTTAGCTCTTTAGCAAGAATATTGGAGTAAAATTGTTTGGCACGCTGCATGTCTTCTACGGGAATTTCAAACCAATTAACTACGTTCATAGAACCTCCTTTTAATAAAGATTTTTTACTGGTTTCAAAAATTTGGTGTAGAAAATACGATTAAAACATAATAACTTAATTACACCGGTTTACGGGGTTATTTTGACAAATTAAAACGGCGCTTTTGCCAGGAGGAAATTTGAGAGTAATTATACCTGTATTTAAAGATTCGGTATCAACCGCGGTAATTGGGCCTATGGACTTGCTTACAAAAGCCGGCACATACTGTAACGAATTGAAGCCTGGTAATAAAAATACTTTTTTTAATGTCGAGCTTGCCTCGGTTTCATCAAACCCGGTCATAAACAAAAATTTCCCTATAGTCTGTCAACGAAATATATCGCAAATAAGAAAAGCCGATTTGGTTATAGTGCCGGCAATGGACGGTAATATACCGGAGCAACTGGAAGAAAACGAGAAGTTAGTTACCTGGCTTACAAAGATGTATAAATCCGGAGCTACATTGGTAAGTATATGCACGGGCGCCTTTTTACTGGCTTCAACCGGTTTACTTAACGGTAAGAGCGCAACAACTCATTGGGCGGCAAAGGATTTATTTAAACATATGTTTCCGCACGTAAAACTTGAGCATGAGAATGTAATAGTTGATACCGGGCAAATTATAACCTGCGGAGGCGCAACATCATTTCTGAATCTTTGTATTTACCTGATAGAAAAATATATGGGCGGCGATGTTGCAAACTTTTCCGCGAAAATGCTTTTAATTGATAAACATAGCAGATCACAAAACCAGTTTGCCATTTTTAGCCTGCAAAAGAATCATTCGGATGATGATATACTTAAAGTACAGGACTATATTGAGAAAAATCCTAACAGAAAATTCAGGCTCTCCGAACTGGCAAGCATGACTTCACTGGCAGACAGAACTTTCATGCGGCGCTTCAAAAACGCAACCGGGAATTCACCAACAGAATACATCAAACGTTCACGCGTCGAATTTGCAAAACGTCTGCTCGAAAAAGGATCAAAAAGCGTAAGCGAAGTTTCTTACGAAACGGGTTATGCGGATATAGATTTCTTCAGAAAAGTATTCAAACAGTATACGGGATTGAACCCTCTTGAGTACAAGAAAAAGTATTTAGCTTATGATTGATTACAGCAGCGGATGTTCCGTATTGACGGCAGCCTGACTAATGAACCAGCCATTCTGCATCGGATACCAGGCAGATACCGCCGAATCTTTTGAGTACGGGTTGAATTGAATTCACGATAGCCTGAACTTCTTCTTCCTCAACAGCGACGATAATCATGCTGTTTTTAAGTACATCCGTGAGTCCCTCGGAATCACGCAAGCCGCGCTCGCCTTTACCTGACACATCTTTTATTATCGTATAGCCGCTTACGTTGTGTTTTTCTAGGGCAGAGACTACATTTTGTACTTCGAGAGAATCCGTAACTATTTCTATTTTTTTTACAAGTTTCATTTTTAACTCCAGAACAAATTTATCGCGTACATATAAAGCGGAATACCGAGAATAATGTTAAGCGGAAAAGTTAAACCCAGCGACATTGCAATGTAATAGCTGGGATTAGCTTCGGGAATAGTTAAACGAACTGCCGCGGGAACAGCAATATAAGATGCGCTCGCGCATAAGACCGTGAACAAAAGTGCATCACCGGTATCCAAGCCGATATAGTAAGAAATCACTATGCCCAGCAGGGCGTTTAATAAAGGGAATAGTAATGAGAAAATGAAAATAAATCCGCCGGCTTTTTTAATCGAGCTTAGTCGCTTTGCTGCCAGTAGCCCCATATCCAAAAGGAACAAAGCAAGAACCCCTTTAAAGATATCGTCGGTAAAAGGTTTTAACGACTCATTTCCTTTTTCACCGGTGAGTAATCCTATTACCAGGCTGCCTACTATCAAAAACACCGAGCCGTTTAAGAAAGCATCCCGTGATAATTCTTTCCAGTCTATTTTGTTATTTTCGTCTTTTAAGGAATACATACGATGAAGCATTACGCCAACTACTATTGCGGGCGATTCCATTAAAGCCATCGCTGCAACTAAGTGTCCGCCGAATGAGACGTTTATGCTTTCCAGGTAGGCAACAGCGGTTATAAAAGTTACGGCGCTTATTGATCCGTAAGTTGCTGCAATTGCCGATGAATCATGAAGGTTCAATTTGATCCGGAGAATATAAAAAGCATAAACAGGGACAATAGAAGCCATTAAAATTGCTGCAGCCAGGGTAATTAAAATCTGCGTATTAAAACCGCTGTGCGTTAACTCTACTCCTCCTTTAAACCCGATAGCGAAAAGCAGGTATAGCGAAAGCATCTTAGGTATAGGCTGCGGAACCTCCAGGTCGGACTTAACCATTACCGCCAACACACCCAGAAAGAAGAAGAGTATTGGCGGGCTTAAGAAATTATCTGTTATTAAAGAATAATCCATTTACTGCCTTAAATAAAATTGAGTGCAAAAATAACAAAAAGATAAGTGGTGTGAATAGAAATTATATGGAAATCATATAGAACACGGATGACGCGGATTTAGCAGATTTTCGCCGACAGTATATGTGCAAGAAGGAATTATATTATGGCGATTCTCAAGTCTGCCAGACGGTTTAGCTAACTTTTAGTAAGCCAGACAAGGAGGAATCAAAGTGATTTTTATAAGTTCAATTTGGCCAGCTATTACTTACCCAAAAGCAACCTATCCACACTGCCGCGGCTGGCTAAATAAAGGTCAAGTTTGCCGTCGCCGTTAAAGTCGGCTGCTTCAGCGTCAAAGCCTTTGCCGACAACACCGTCAGGGAATATCGCATCTGTTTGATCGCTGAAGTTTCCGCTGCCATCGTTCAGGAAAACGCGAAACGGCTCGGTAAAAACATCTCCAGGTCGGGCATCGCACGAAAGTATGTCTAAATCGCCGTCGTTGTCAATATCAAGAAAATCAATATCGAATGAGCGATTGGAAATTGCAGGTAGCTTAGAAGATGTTTGATCAAGATAATAACCCGTTCCTTCATTGATCAGCAAACGGTTTTGTGGATCGGCATTAGCTATAAACGTGCTCACATTGCCGAAGACTATATCCAAATCGCCAT
The DNA here is from genome assembly GCA_028280855.1 of Melioribacteraceae bacterium. Taxonomy (GTDB): domain Bacteria; phylum Bacteroidota; class Ignavibacteria; order Ignavibacteriales; family Melioribacteraceae; genus PGYT01. The sequence continues at coordinate 20,643 of JANQLA010000502.1, read as the reverse complement.
CGCCGTCCACGTCGCCTAAATCGGCTTCGCGAGTTTCTTCGTTTGCAACCCGGAGAGGAATGCGTTCACGGGATTGATCGATAAAAACACCTAAACCGTTATTAATAAGTAACCGGTTTTCATCTTCATTGCCTACTAACAGATCATCATCTCCATCACCGTCTACATCACCGATTTCAAGATCTTGCGTAACATCGAAAAAAGTTTGCATTCTGGTACTGGTTTCGTTTGCAAAGAATCCCGATCCGTTATTAATGAGCACGGTGTTCTGGCCTGCATTACCGATTACTAAGTCGGGAAAGGTATCATTGTTTAAATCCGCAACAGCAACAGCGTTCGATGTGCCGCCAACTATTATCCTGGAGCTAACATCAGTAAAAAAACCGTTGCCGTTGTTAAGATACATTTCATTTGTGCGGTCGTCTTCGCTTACAATTACTACATCCAGATCGCCGTCGTTATCATAGTCGGCAATAGCAATGTCTTCGCTGTCGTGGTTTGTTCTCGGCAAACGCTCGTCGCTTTCATCGGTAAATTTGCCGGAACCGTCGTTTATCAAAATTATGTTGGGGCGGAACTCATTGGCTACAACTATGTCAAGATCTCCATCGTTGTCAAAGTCTGCAACGGCTGCGTCCATACTTAAGCCGCTAAGGCTCGATATAGGAAGATTGGTTTCGGTTACGTCGTTAAATATTGATAGATCTTCGTCGTCGGTTTCATTTGTGTTGGCTTCTTTTAGAGTACATGAAGAAAATAAAAGCAGCATAAATAGTAGAATCAAGTTTTTCACTTTGTCGTTCCCATAGTTCATACAAAATGTGATGAGCAAAAGTTATAACTATGTCCATAAAGTTTCAATGGAAAAGATTAAACCAACTGTTTGGAGTACAATGTCAGAACAAGATGCTATTTTACTTTTTGTATCATAAAATCTTACTGATGTAATGGTTATGAAGAGCCTTCTTATAGCTCACTAAAGATATGTTAGACTAATTTCTATTCGGCGGCGGAGGGCGCTTTCGTAATGACTTCGGCGGCAGCTCCCTATCCTTAAAAAATCCGCCTAGCATTTTTTTTAATTTATGAATCTGTTCTTTACCGCAAACTTCTTTCAATTCCATGAAATGATTGTAAGTTAATAATTCTAGTTGAGTTTGTTTTTTGCCTATTAAAGTGGCAATAGAGTCTTTATTTATAGGCTCGTTTTTAAAAACATTGTCCATTAAGCTCTTTTTTAATTCATGCATTTCTCTGCTAATTTTTTTTGCACTTAAAAAATGCTTATCACGAAGCTTGCTGAACTCTTCAACCTGCTCATCATTTAGTTTCAGTTCGTTTCTTAAAAAGCCGACCATGTTATCTCTGGCTCCGTGTGAAGGCGGTGGTGGAGGCAACGTCGCAGCGGGTTTTCCAATCCACATGACAGACAAGGTTCCTAAATTTAGAAGAGCAAGTATTATAACAAGCCATTTCAAAAATTTGTTCTGGTTTAATAAATCCATTTTAATCTCTATTCAATATTATATGAATAATAATTTGTTTCGTATAAATTGTACTCTTTCCCTAACTCCTGCAAATATTGCTGTGTATCCGTTGTTGATTCATAAGTACTAAACTCATTATTAAAAATTGTGAATACATTGAAAGCGAATAGAAGGAGTATCAAACCCCACTTTGCAACGAATGTCTTTGTAGAATACTTTTCGGTTTGTCCTGCTCTCTCAAGTTTCGATTTAATTCGCGTAAATAAAAAAGGATTATCTTCAACATTCTCTAAATTATCCAGAATGTTTAGCGTTTTTTTAACTTCTTCTTCTATTCTTTTCTTACGTTCCATCGCATCCTCTAAAGGGATTGCCACGAAGGCTCTAAGTCGCAAAAGTTTAGTTTTAATAATTCCTCTTTACGTCTTTGTGCCTTAGTGGCTAAATTTTTTTATTAAATAATATTTTTTTCATAGTACTTATAAAGCTTCTTTTTCAAATTTGTTTTAGCGCGATGTATTAACGATTCTACTGCTGATACTGTTGTTCCCAATATTTCTGCGATTTCTTTATAACCCATTTCTTCATATTTGCTTAGAGTAAACGCGACTCTTTGATTCTCCGCTAATGATTCCAGCGCCCAGTTTAAAATTTTCATTCTGTCGGAGTCTTCAAATTGTTGACCCGGATTTCCATCATTACCGGGAATTCCCTCTGTCACTTCACCCTCTTCGACGAACAGGCTTTTTAACTTTGCGAAACGTTTTTTTCTTTTCATCATTTTCAGATAATCCAAAGATCTTGTTACGGTAATCCTGTATATCCATGTTGAAAGTTTGCTATCTCCCCTGAATTTCTCTACTGATTTGAATACTTCGATAAATACTTCCTGCGTTATATCCTCTGCAATTTCCTTTATCTGAACAAACCTGAAGCAAGTATTAAGTACAAATTTCTGGTATTCATCAACCAACTTTCGGTATGCATCTTCGTCACCGGATTTAATTCTATCTATAAACTCTGTTTCAGACATTCAACGCAGACTTTTATTGATTTGACGACATGATCTTTAAAAACTTGCGTAGGATATTTACGATTGTTGAAAAATTATCAGACGGAAAAATTGTTTCATTACATTTTTGTAGCAATAATATCATCAATTTTCCTTTTATAGGAATTACCAATTGGTATATATGTTTCGTTAATTAACAGCCTCTTCGATTCGATTTTTTTGATAAAAGATATCGAAACAATAAAGGATTTATGTACTCTCACAAAAAATTTTGAAGGGAGTTTCTTCTCAATTTCAGACATTTTCTCCTGAACTACAAGCTTTTTATCCTTTGTATAAACCTTAATGTAGTTCCCGAATCCTTCTATATAAATCAGTTCGTTGAACTGAACTTTATGTGTCATCTTGTCGGCTTTTAGAAAAATAAACTCATTACTCTTTGTAATACTCTCATTCTTGCTATCACTCGGGTATTTTTCAATTCTATTGATTGCTTTATTTACCGCCTTTAAGAATCGCTCAAAAGAAACCGGTTTTAGCAAGTAATCACATATAGAATATTCGTAACTCTCAAGGGCGTACTCTGAATATGCGGATGTAACAATTACCAATGGCGGATTTTCAAGTGTCTTCAAAAATTGCATGCCAGATAACCCGGGCATTTTAATATCGAGAAACAGTAAATCTACTTTTTTGTTGTGAAGGCAAGCTGCTGCTTCAATGGCGTTATAGCAATTATCAACCAGCTCGAGAGAATCTATAGACAAGATGTATTTTTTGAGAACTTTATGAGCCAAAGGTTCATCGTCGACTATAACGCAGCGTACTTTCATAACTCCAACTTTAGCGATACTTTAAAATATTGCCCTTCGTTTACTATGCTTAATTTATGACTGGTTGGGTATAATAAATTGAGTCGTTGTTTAATGTTATCGAGACCGATTTTTTTGTCATTCGAACAATCTTGATTAACGTAATTGTATGTTTTATTTGAAGTCAAAAAATACAAATTATCATCGAACGTTTTTACTTCTACAACCGCCTCGAGGGCGCCGGTATTAGGATTAATGCCGTGTTTAAATATATTTTCTATGAAGGGTAAAAAAATCAATGGAGCAATTAATTTGTTTTCATCTTCACAATTAATCATTGTATTAACTTTACTATTTTCACGCAGACGCAGCATTTCGGTTTCAATATAGTTATTAATAAAATCGCATTCCTCCTTAAGAGTTATCTTTTGTTTACCGGATGAATTAATTACAAATCTCAATAATTCAGAGAGCTTGAAAATATATTTCGAAAGCGGCTCAGGATAATCCATGCTCATTGCATATAAATTATTAAGGTTATTGAAAAGGAAGTGCGGATTAAGTTGAGATTTTAATGCGCTCAGTTCGGCCTCGAGCTGTTTTGACTCCAGCTGGTTTAGTCGAAGTCTTTGCCTGTAACCGTCTCTGACTAGTTTTACCGCAGTAGTAATTACGAGTACTGCAGGAATATCAACAAACCAATCAACAGTGGGTTTATCCCATGTATATAACAATGAGTATAAAAAATCGTTTAGAAACGAATTGACTATTATTATTAGCAAAAGCAAAGCGACATACGGATAGTACTTCTTATTGTAGAAATATTTTTTGAGAACATAAAAATGTTGATAAACAGGAATAATGTTAAACACAACAAACATTACAGCAAACTGAAGCGCGTAGCCCAAATCAATTCCAACAACAAGAGGACCAACTAACGAAAACATAAATACAATAGTCCATCCGTAAATATGCTGGGCCATCCGCCCTGTAAGCTTATCTTTATTGATATATATTATTCTCATAAAACAAATTTTAAAGTATCGCAATACAAAATCAATTAAATATGACAAACAGTGTTCATCAATAATAAACGAGTTTAGTCACGCAATATGTTTATTGATCACATTAACAATAAATCTCAACAACTTTCCCTTTAATATTGTGTCATAATTATTGTAAGCTATCTCAATTACTCATTAATAAAGGAGAGCATCATGAAAGCACACAATACTTATTTAACCTATTTGGTAGTATTTCTCTCAATTGTTTTTTTTAACTGCAGCTTAGTATTTGCTCAAACAAATGATGTATCAATCAAATCTTATTTCTTAAAAAGTTTTGCAAAGGAGCAATTCACTGAAGACCTGGATTTTATTGTTGAAAAAATTACTGCTAAGGAATATAACCGAACACCATTTAATTTTGTGGATGAAAAAACATTTTACGATACATTGTCACAGGTGAAAGCGAAAATCGAAAACGGCAAAATCCAAAATCTTTGCGATTTCTATAATTCATTGGGAAACTTGATTTCATTAGTAAAAGACGATCATATGAGTATTCGCGAAGTAAAATGGAAAAACGATATATTGCAAAAAAATATGAGCAAAGAAAAATTTGTTCTTCCATTGTCGGTGCTTACAGCAGGAAAGGAATTCGGATGCTATGTAGCCGCGGCTAACACAATTCCGCTTAAATCGGAAATTCTTTCTATAAATGGAATTCCTATTAGAGAAATAATTATAAGTTGCAATAAATATGTAATGACAAATGAGTATGAAGCAGTAATTGACGACAAGATAACAATTTTCAACTTTCCCAAAAACACAATTGAGTTGTGGGCTCTCTACGGTTTTGAAGATAGTGTTGCAGTTGAGTATTTACCTTACCAGGAGACGGTTAAAGAAACAATCCAGTTGCCCCTTTTTTCACTCAATGATGAAAACACATTCAAAGATATCAAAGTAGCGCCTTTCAAAATGAGTAAGAAGCCAGATTATAAAGTTGAAAATGAAATAGCGATACTTTCTATCCCTAGTTTTCGTGTGGGCAAAAACAGGGATAAAGCAATAACGATGTATTTAGATTTTTTTAACAACGCTTTTAGTGAATTCAAAAAAGCTGGAGCTAAAAGGCTGTTAATCGATTTAAGCAATAACCTTGGTGGAAGCGAGTATATAGGCAAAATACTCTTGAGTTATTTCTACAATAAACCATATAAAGGAACACTTTATAGAAATGAAGCAACTCCAATGGAACTAATCGAGAAGTTAGTAGTGCCAATTAAGGGCGATTCAATTAAACAAATAATTAAGAGCAACTATTTTGAAGGTGATGTTTATCTTCTGATAAGCGGTATGACATTTTCGGCAGCAGCCCGTTTTGCGGATGTCTTTAAAACATATTCTATGGGTGAAATAATCGGCCTTGAAACAAAAGCGTTTCGGTCCCATTATGGCGAAATCAAATGGTACACATTGCCGAATACTGAATTATCATTCAGAAACTCTTCAAAATTTTTCGTATCAGCTTCCGATGATAAGAAGCCGCATGGAATTATACCTGACCATGAAATAAAGTTAAACACAGTTAATGACCTTTTTGAAAGATTCGAGAATAACTTGTTGCTTGGAAAATCGCTGGAGTATTTGGCAGGAAAGTGAGAGAATTAATTTAATAAAGGAGAAAAGCACTTTTCTTTCTAACTAAAGATTGATATTATTTTCAACGAATGGGTTTATAATTCGTAATCCATTTATAATTTGTCCGTGATTCATATCTTCGGTTAGTATTGAGCTGCATTTTGCTTGTACGGCAGCAGAAATTATCAATGAATCCCAAAATGACAACTGGTTAAGTATACTGATATCAATTGCCTCATGAATTAAATTAACGCTTATTTGAACAATCTCATAATTTTCATAAAACTTTAAAAGGTTCTTTATTTTTATTTGATCTCGCTTATATTTTTTGGTAGTTATTACATAAAATTCCTGCATTACTTGTGTAGAAATAACACCTGTTTTACTTTTCCCGAGCATAGAAAGTTTTTTTCTACTAATTTTTTGCTTATCGGGATAATTATTATCTAAAGAATAAATCAAGATATTTGTATCAACAAAGGTTTTACCTTTCATAAATTTCCTCTCGGGTCCATTTTTTACCTTTGCTATCAAGGTTGATCTTATCCATTAATTCAATAGCTGAATCAAACCATGCATGGCTATTATTATCAACAGCATTCGAAAGCAATTCCCGAATTAAATTATTTAGAGAAGTACCCTTTTTCCGGGCGTACTCTCTTCCTTTTTCGATTAGTTCTTTCTCTAAAGAAATGGTAACATTAGGCACGGGATCCTCCACATATAATGTGTACAAATATACTGTGTAAAGTATTTTATATCAATTCATATATTAATACAATTTTGTTTCGACTATTGCCCTGCAATTAGCAAATTAAATTTAGCAAAGTCTATACTTCCAGGCGGTACGTTTTTAAAGCCGATGTGGTGTTAGAATAATAATGCCTTTAAACTTATTCAGTATGCAGTTAAATTCAGTTCAGTACCTGCGAAAACAGACGCTTTCGTTGAAAATAAAGGTAAGAGTATAATGCAATTTGAAGCTTAGTTAAAGTCCGTGGTTTCGTTGTTTATTGTTAAGATCTCTTTAATAATTTTTTCTGAAATTCTGAAGTCGGTTTTCAGAAGTTTATCAATTATTGGCTTTACGTTTCCGATTACACCTAATTCCTTAGCTTTAGTAATAACTCCAAGGGTACCTGTGAATTTTATATTTAACCTTTTAGCCAATCTTCTTGCTTTTAAATCATCAAGTAATAAGAGGGTGTCTTCCATCTCCTTGGCCAGAGCGATAGCACTTGCCTCTCCCAAATCTACTTGAGTATTTAAAAATTCCAGGTATTTTCTATCCTTAACAGATCGAATAATAATCCATTCAGGCAGGTGATCTTCAAATTCCTCGGCTATTTCGGGAGTTGTGAATAAATTATCATACACTATTTTCAATAATTCCAATTCACAAATTTTTTGAAAAATTATTAGTGAGCTTGTGTCAGAGATAACAACTTTAGGCATTTGCAATGTCAGATTTAAGATCAGTAACTGAGTTACTAAAAACAGAAACCCCATATTTGCCCAATAGTTCAATAAAGGCTCTTTTTGATAAACCGGCAACCTGCGCAGCTTGCCCAGATGACAATTTACAATCTTCATACAACTTTGCAGCAACTATCATAGATAACTCATAATCTTTCAAATCTATGTCATCGGGTAAGTTCAGTTTTACTGTTCTCATATTATTTTGTCCTGATATTATTGATAAAAGATACAAAATATTGCCGACATTATAAACGATTAGAATTATGCGCCAACAGTACAATCAGATCAGTTGATAAAATTAAAAACAGTTCAGTTCGCCGGGAGCTACAATTTATAAGTCCAATCAGTTTGGATTGGACGTTTTTTCCAGCTAAGAATAATAGTTTTATCCTCAAAAACCTGAGGAAAAAATGAAGAATATCGTTTTCACATTCTTACTAATCTTTTCACAAATGATACCGGCACAAATTCCTACCGGTAACATTAAAGGAACTTTAATTGATACCGATACCAAAGCTCCATTAATAGGCGCTAATGTTTCTATTGTTGATTCGCATCTGGGAGCGGCAACCGATATTAATGGCGAGTTCGGAATAACAAATTTGCCTGTAGGAAGCTATTCTTTAAGATTTGGTTACATTGGATACAAACCGGTTGTAAAAACCGATATAATCGTAAAGCCGGGAAGAATTACATTCGTTGATGTTGAGTTAGCATCAAGTTCGATTGAAACAGAATCCGTTGTTGTTACCGGCGGTTACTTCCAGAATACGGAAATTCAGCCAAGCAGTATTACAAGTTTTTCGTACGAAGAAATCAGGCGTGCACCCGGATCGGCGGGCGATGTAAGCAGGATAATGATGGGTTTACCAAGTATCGGAAAGATTGGGGACCAAAGCAACAGCTTAATTGTGCGAGGCGGCAGCTCAACCGAAAACTCGTTTTATGTTGATAACATCGAAATACCCAATATTAATCATTTCCCAATGGTAGGAACCGGCAGCGGACCGATAGGCTTGCTGAATGTAGACTTCATTAAGAATGTTGATTTTTACTCTGGCGGATTTTCTCCGCAATTCGGTAACAAGCTTTCATCTGTTATGGATATTGAATTCCGTGAAGGAAACCGTGAAGAATTCGACGCCCAATTGGATTTAAGTTTCCAGGGAATAGGCGGTATAATCGAAGGACCATTGGACGGAGGTAAAGGCACGTATTTCATTTCCGGCCGCAGAAGTTATCTTGATATAATTTTTGATAAAGTGGCCGAAGGTGAAGCAATGCCTTCTTATTATGACTCGCAGGCAAAGGTAGTATACAACTTATCAAAAAATCATAAAATATCCTTGCTTAACATCTTTGCGAATGACAATCAAAAAATGACTTACAAAAAAGCATTTGAAAATGAGAAGAACGACTATTTCGATATCGATATAGTGATGAATTCAGCGGGTATAAACTGGCAGTATATCTGGGAAAAATCGGGCTACTCTAATTTCACGTTATCGCATCACTACTGGAAGGACGCACGCGATATTTTTTCAACTCTTACAAAGGAAAATGTCTTTAAATCCGCCTCAACAGAACAAGGGATTAGAATACGTAACTATAATCATTACATCATTTCCAAGAACAACAAATTGAATTTTGGATTTGACATTAAGTACTCATATAATAATTATAATAACGACTATGCCGAGAAGATCGATAAGCTTGGGAATACTCCTCCAAGGTTAATTGTAGATTTATCTTTGAACACAACACTAATATCGAGTTTTGCGAATTATTCGTGGCAAATTGGAAATATAACTTTAAACAAAGGAGTTAGAGCAGTCTATAGCGATCTTAATACAAAAGTTTATGTTGAACCGCGGTTATCAATGACATACGATTTCAGCGATATTACATCAATGACCGGATTGTTTGGAGTATTTCATCAAAACATTCCGCATGTTTTGGCAGCGCAGAAAAAGGATTTTGAAAAACTGGATTTTCCCAAATCCTATCATTACATATTGAGCTTTTCACACTTGCTTACGGAAGACACGAAATTAACATTAGAGATTTACAATAAAGAATATTTCAATTTGCCGATGAATCCGGCAACACCTCAATTGATGGTTTTCGACAATTCCTTCTTCGAGTCATATTTGGAAAGCAACACCAAACTTGTTTCGAAAGGCAGGGCTTACGCACGTGGAGTTGAATTAACTGTTCAAAAGAAACTAGCGACTGATATATACGGCTTAATTGCAGGAACGTATTACCGCGCCCGCTACAAATCGCTTGACGGCAAATGGCTGGATCGTTTATATGACAATAAATTCAATTTTACAATTGAGGGCGGATATAAACCCAACGAAAGCTGGGAGTGCAGTGCTCGATGGATTTATTCCGGCGGAACACCCTTTACTCCTTTTGATATTGAAGCGTCGCAAAAAGCAAATACCGGCATATATGATGAAAGCCGAATAAACGCTGAGCGACTTCCTGATTACCATTCGTTAAATGTTCGCGTTGATAAAAGATTTCATTTCGGCAAAAGCTCGCTTGTACTTTATTTAAGCGTTTGGAACGCTTACGGAAGAAAGAACATATCTAATTACTCCTGGAATGAAATTAAAAACGAGCAGCAAGAAGAAAAGCAATGGACTACGCTGCCAATTATCGGGCTTGAGTTCGAGTTTTAATTAATCTAAATCTTCGAGATATCTCAATAGCAATCAATAGGCAAGATGTAAGAGTTTAGAATCTGAGAATTTAAATAACACAGCATACCAGTTCAGCATTTCCTAAATTGCATTTGTATTTGTTTTAGTATTGGAGGGTGTTAAATGAATACTAAAAAGATATTTATCATCTTATTACATGCTTTTACCGGCTGGGTACTTTGCGGTACAGTCATGGGTGTTGGTATGACCTTAGCAAGTGTAAGTAACGCTGTTATAACTCATTTATTTGCAGCGCCCTTTATATTTGCTGTAATATCCTATATTTATTTTGGAAAGTTTAATTACACTTCGCCGGTTTTAACTGCTTTAGTTTTTGTTGGGTTTGTTATTACAGTTGATTTCTTTCTTGTAGCTCTTATAATAAACGAAAGTCTCGAGATGTTTGAAGATCCCTTGGGAACTTGGATTCCGTTTGCATTAATCTTTTTAGTGACTTATGTAATCGGGCTGAAGTTAAGAAAAGCATAGCCATCAAGCTCAAAATTTACATGTTTGCAAGTTCCTCTTTTTATAAATTTCCGTATCGGAGATTAACTTTATTTGATTCTTTGCAATTAACCCTAATAAACATTTCTTTACTTTTATCAGCCGGGCTTGGTATATTTTTAAGTGTGCTGATCTTCCACAAGCACCGCGAATCATTGGCTAACAAGCTGCTGTCGCTTTTACTGCTTTTGTATTCTATTATATTTATTCGTTTGTTGTTATGGGATCTTCAGTATTATTTAATCATTCCGCACTGGCTTTTACTGCCAACGAGCGTAACGTTTTTGATGGGGCCTGTTCATTTTTTTTATTCAAAATATTTGATGACTTCCGAGAAAAACTTTGAAAAGAAAGATTGGCTGCACCTTATTCCATTTGCTATTTACCTGTTGTTTATTTCCAAAGATTTATTGAAAAGTAAAGCCGAACTAGCATCATTGTTAACTGAAGCCAATGAAGCCGCCGCCGCATCGGAATTTGTTGTATTTAATTGGTTGATAACTATCCATATATTGGTTTATATAATACTCACGCTAATTCATATCAAAAAATATTCTGCATCCATTAAACAGGTATTTTCATCAATTGATAAAGTAAAGCTCAATTGGTTACGCGATATAACTTTGTTAATTGGATTTGGAATAGTTGTGTTTCTTGTCGAAAACACATTTATGCTTGGCGGATACCAGCTAAGCGAATATTTCGGTTTATCAAATGTAATTTTCTGTTTGTACGTAATTGTTCTAGGTTATATGGGAATGCTGAAATCCGAAATTTTCGTTAGTGAAGAATTCAACTCGTCGGTTCATGAAATATCAATACTTAAATCCACGCGATATGAATCAGGCACATCGAAAGAAAAACATTACATAAAGTCCGGACTAACCGATCAAAAAGCAGAAGAGATCTTATTAGCACTTAAACAAAAAATGGATACCGAAAAACCATACATCGATAGCTCGCTAACATTAAACAAGCTTGCCGAAATATTATCCGTCACACCGCACAATTTATCCGAAACAATTAACACCAAGTTGCACCAAAACTTTTTTGATTACATAAACAGCTTTCGCGTTGAGGAAGTGAAAAAACTATTAAGGGATCCGGCAAAGAAAAACTACACTTTATTGGCTATTGCGATGGAGGCCGGCTTCAACTCGAAATCATCGTTTAATGCAATCTTTAAAAAATTCACCGGCGCTACTCCTTCTGAATTTCGAAAACTCAATTAGCTTTTCTTTTTTTATTTACGACGATTCTATCTCTATCAGTTTCCATATTCGTAATCTTGATTTTAACAATCCTATCTCTAGTTATCTATTCATATCTAATCGAGTTGATGGGGTTTGATAAAGCCGCTTTAATTGATTGAAAGCTAACGGAGAACAAGATTATAGCTAATCCAATTATTCCGGCGGATAAAAACATCCACCAACTCAATTCTACCCTGTAAGCAAAGCTTTGAAGCCAATCATTCATAAAGTAAAATGCAATTGGCCATCCCAGTAAACACGCAATAACACCGTTTCTTAAAAATTCCCTGGTAATTATTAGCACTATACTTCCGGATGATGCCCCAAGCACTTTTCTTATACCTATTTCTTTTGTCTTTTGAACAACAGTAAATGATATTAGACCGAGCAAGCCAAGGCACCCTATAAATACCGCCAGCAACGTGAACACCTTTATAATGGTAAATAGCCTGTCTTCAGTTTCGTACAGCCTGCGCAAATATTCGTCGAAAAACTCGTGGCTGAATGAATATGCAGGGAAAAATTCCTTCCATTTAGCTTCGATGGCATCTAAAGTTTGCTTTGTTGCGCTTGTATTGTAAACAGAATATTCCGGCTGGAATGAATCTGATTTTCCTTTATTCAAATTATTTGTTCGCCCGCTGTTATATTTAACCGAGACTGTGGCAAAGAATCTTTGAAATTTGTTTGTAAACACAAGCGGCATAATTTCCTCGTGTAAAGAGAACGGATGAAAGTCTTTTACAACGCCGATTATTTCTCCTCTATGCCGACTCACATCAATGTATTCGCCGACTGCATCTTGAGGATTGTCAAAACCGGCTTTTCTTATAAGACTTTCATTTACTACCCATTTTTTTAGAGTATCACCTTCAACGTGTTTGTTCAAAAATCTGCCCGCAACGAGTTTAAGGTCAAACACGTCGGCGTAGTTTTCATCAGCCGCTTTTATTTGAACAGGGATAGAGTCGATGGTTATTCCGGGTCGAGTAAACCTTGTATCAACTAAATTATCCGAGGTCGGGGTACCAAGCGCCATAGTAACATTTTCTACAGAAGGCATGCTTTTAAGCGAATTTGCAAATGACAGGTTTTTATTATAATCGCGTTCAGGTAGAGAAACGGAAATAACTTCATTTTTTCTAAAACCTAATTCTTTGTTTTTGAAATAATCCATCTGCGTTGAGACAACAAAAGTAGAAATTATCAATACCTGCGACACTGCAAATTGAAATACCACAAGACCGTTTCGTAATGAAAATCCTTTTGTGCCTGTTTTTTTATTTATACCTTTTTTGAATGCCTTAGCCGGAGTAAAGGCGGATAATACAATTGACGGATAAAAACCAGCCAGCAAAATTGATGCTATGTAAATGAACATCAACGGTAAAATAATCGAAGGACTGTTTAACAAACTCAAAGAAGCGCCGTTATCCAAAAAGTCGTTAACATATCCTACACATAATTCGGCTAATAATATTGCAAGTAAAAATGCTAATGTTGTGTAAATGGTTGTTTCGCCTATAAACTGTTTTATTAACTGTTTACGGTAGGCTCCAAGCACTTTTCTCATTCCAACTTCTTTTGCTCGTTTAACAGCTTGCGCAGTTGATAAATTAACATAGTTAACGCCTGCTATAACGAGTATTGCCAGGCCGATAGCTAAAAAGATATAAATTGTTTCCATGCTTATTGCGTAAATAAATGTATGATAATTCGAATTATAGTGCATGGCGGATAAAGGTTGCAGTTCGAAGAATTCTTTGTCCCATTTCTTTTCGGGAAGATATTTTCTTTTCATTTCTTCAAATTTCGGACTAAACAAGTCGACCTTTGTATGCCCGGCTAATAACACGAATACATTACTGTTCGAAGAAGAAACATTCCATCTATCTAAATCCAGGCCAATTAGCTCCTCCGTTATAGAATTAAACGGCAGCAAAATATTAAACGGAAGACTTGTATTCTGCGGCGGGTCTTTAATTATACCCGTTACTTCATACTTAAGCTGGTTATCTATCAGAAGTATTTCGCCAAGCGGCGACTTATTTCCAAAATATTTTTTGGCTGTTGTTTCAGTTAAAACCGCGGATGAGTTTTTAGACATAATTGAAGCTTTATTTCCTATTAAGAATTCGTAGTCGAATATTTTTAAAAAACTTGTGTCGGCAAATAAAATATTTTTTTCAATGAACGCTTCATTATTAACCTTTGCCTGGATTTCATCTAAGTAGTAAATATGTGTTACTGACTTTAAGCCCGGCATATCGTTTCTTAGAGCATTTGCCAGAGGAAAGGGTGCCCCGGCATCATAGGCTATTTCTCCACCGTAATTAGACTGACTTACAACCCTGTATATATTATCATAATTGGAATGATGCTTATCGAAGCTCAGCTCGTAATCAACAAACATGTATATGAGAATACAGCATACAAGGCCTATCGAAAGTCCGGTAATGTTTATGAACGAATAAACTTTATTTCGAATAATATTCCTGTAAGCAACTTTAAGATAATTCCTAAACATTGATATACTCCATAAAATGTTATCTATAATTAATGGCGGAATTGATTTTATTAGTTGAATAATAAGCCAAAGGTGAGCTTTTAGAATTCCGTTAGATTCTTTCTTATGCTCGAATATTTCTTCAATATCGCCCCATAAAAAATACGAGTCATAGGATTCCGTGAATCCTGAAACAAACAAACGGGCGTACCAAGGCAAATTACTTTTGAACATTTTTGTAACCTAAGTTAAGTTCGAAAAGTTTGCCCACATGGATTCGCTAACGGACTGAATGTCTCTTAGAGCTTCAATACCCTGCCGGGAAAGTTTATAATATTTTATTGCACGTCCGCCGCGTTTAGAAGTGGCTTCTCCGATAAAGTGAACCAATAACTCTGCCTGCTCCAGCCGCTTCAATAACACATGAAGTGTTCCGAATGAAAGGTTGTTGTTTGTATTTTCTTCCAGGTATTTCTGAATTGTTACAAGGTAGGCGTTATCCCTTAAATTTAGAATTGATAGGAGTACAAATTCTTCAAGCCGTGTTAAAATTTTCAAGTTAACCTCACAATTTCATTTGTTTCGAAGATACAAAGATTAAGACGTTCATTTCTTTCGAAAGTTCAAAGAAATTATATAATCAACACATAACCTCTCTGGGAATAGAGCTATTAACAAAAAGCTATAAACCCGTTCTGATTAATAAATCAATAGAAGTATGAATTAACCGCTTTTAAGTGTCTATGCTAAATAAACTAAACATTTATACAATACTTACGATAATTGATATAGAATATTGCCTTACGGCACGTCAGTTATATAAATTGAGCAACGTTATGCCAACTGGGGAGCTAACACATACAATCGCTGAATCGAACCCCGATAGTCAGTTTCTTATGAAACCGCTACTCGGCGAAAAACTTAAACCGGTTTTATCCAACTTGGATGATGGGATTCTGTATCTCTCGAAAATCGGCGTATTAAAAGAAACAATTAATATTGTATCGAAATCAACTCCCCTTTTTAATTCTTTCTCTGATTCAACTACTTTCGAAAACATAGTTGCATCTGACCAGAAGTACGTTGCCGGTTGCGATGGAATTTTTGTTCAGGAACAAGGCATCCCAAAGATTATACCGGTATCGAACGACGCTATGGTGGAAATCGGAGTTTCCGACGATAAAATGACTGCAACACTAACTGTATATCCCTCCTTGCCCGGTGGGAAATCATTACAGGTAACAGACGTACTCAAAGCAATGCAAAAAGCCGGTATAAAAACAGGCGTTGATAAGAATACAATTAAAACTACCCTGCTAACTTCCTCAAACAGGAAGCAACCAATTAGAGATGTGAAAGTTGCAGCAGGAAAATTACCTGGCGACGGTGAAGATGGAAGAATTGAATGCACGATAGACTGGCAGATCCATTCAAAGCCATCTGTTAATAAAAACGGAACGCTGGACTTTCACGAGATTCATTCGGTTGTCGCTGTAAATAAAGATCAGGTTGTGGGGAAAATAATCCCCCCCAGGAAAGGTACGAGGGGTAACGATATTTTTAATAATACAATAGAAGCACCGCTTGGAAAAGCCGCAGATATTTCTTCCTCCCATAATGTTTATGTTTCGACTGATGACGACTCAACAATTCATTCAAAGATAGACGGTTTCCTGGAATTTACAAACAGTTCCATAATTATAAAAGAACAACACGTTGTTTCGGGAAACATTGATTTCCATACGGGTAACATATCCGGTAATGGTTCGTTAAAAATTTCCGGCAGCGTACTTAACGGCTTTAGGCTTAATCTGAGGGATGATATAGAAATCGGCGGTAACGTTGGAGATGCAATTATCGATGCTGGCAAAAATATTATAGTTAAAGGCGGGTTCTCGGGTACGGAGCACGGTAAAATAAAAGCTGGGGGTGATGTTTCTTTAAAATATATTGAAAACCAAAACCTTTATTCGAACGGAACTCTTACATTTTCTAAGAATATTGTTAACTCCAATGTATATATTAGTAATTACATAAAAGGTAGCGGTGGAGGCAGCTGTATTGTGGGCGGCTATACAATAGCCGGCCAGGGAATAGAAGTTGCGTCAATCGGCAACGATTCGGGAACTCGTACAATAATCGAGCTGGGGTATGATTTTTCGATTAGAGAAAAAATTGAATCTAACAGACAAAAGATAGAAGAAGCAATAGAGCAGGTAAAAAAGATTGACCGGCAGATAATAAGCTTCTCTGAAATGAAACGCTTGAATCCAACACAGGTGGAGTCATTAAAAACTATCGCGGAAGAAAGGAAAAGCCATTTATCACAAGTTGAATCCCTTAAAGAACAGAACGAGGAATTGAAAAATAAAACTCTTGAACCTTCTTCGGCGCTCTTAAAGTGTACAAGGAAAATATACCCCGGAGTTACTGTTGTTATTAACGGGCGACAACTGGAAATTAAAGAAGTAATGAATGGAAAGACATTCCAGCTATCTAAAGAAGGAGAAATTACTTTTTAGATACACCATCCTCTTTAAAGCTAATTAAAACCTATCGCCTAAAAAGTACGGCAGCATTTTCCTCCAGGTTGGCCAATCGTGTGTCATGTCGTGACCCCAAATTTCTAATGAGTGTGGAACACCCTTGGAATGAAGAATGCCGGATAACCTTTTTGATGCATCCGGGTCTTCATAGTCGCCCTGTCCGGTGGCAATAATGACACCCATGTTATTTTGCATCTGGTTAAGATATGTTTCATCGTTTGCATTGGGCAAATAATCCACGGGTGAATTGAAGTAGCAGTGATCATCATAGTATCCGTCAGAGTAAGCTTTCAAATCATAAACTCCGCTCATTGCTATTGTACCGCTAAAGATATCCGGCTTGCGGAAAAACGTATTCGCTGCATGGTAAGCGCCCAGTGATGCACCGGAAGTAATAATAGGTACTTTTCCCTTGCAGTGATTATAAATGAACGGAACTACTTCTTCTAAAATGTACTGATTGTATTGCCCATGACGCAAGGACTTGTGAGGCGGATACATATCATTATTAAGCCATGCTTCGCTATTAATACTATTGATTGAGAACACTTTGCATTTGCCGCTGTTAACTACATGCTCAATAGTTCCCATCAGGTGAAAGCGTTCATATTCAAGATAGTCTGCGGCTGCTGTAGGGAATAGCAATACTGCAAAACCGTAGTGCCCGTAAACAGCTACTTCCATATGTTTATTTAATGAAGGGCTGTGCCAGCCGTGTAATTCTCTATGCATAAAATTTTCCTCTGTTTATAGCTGATAAATTCCAAATTCAAAATAACAAACTCACTTTATCAGTCAGTGTAAAAAGAATATTCCGCTTGTTTGTAATTTCTAGCTTGCGTATTGAGATTTATTTGTTATTTAGATATTGATTTTTGTCATTTGCTCATTGAGCCTAGCGCTTCTTTTATAATATCTTCAAGTGAAAGATCAGGTTTCGATTCCAGGATGTTTCGAATATTCTTTTCCGCATGCTTTGAATTATAGCCGAGACTCGTTAGCGCGGCTACAGCGTCATCTTTGATTCTGAATTTATCTTTCTCCATCTTCCCAAACTCGTCGGACACCTTATCAACTTTCTCACGAAGTTCGATAATTAGCCGTTCACCTGTTTTTTTACCCACTCCCGGTATTGCTAGTATACGGCTTAAATTACCTGAGCGTAAAGCTTCTTTGAGCTCTTCGGTTTGGATACCTGATAGTATACCCTGAGCCAGCTTTGGACCAACACCGCTTATACCAATAAGCAATTCGAACATTTCCTTTTCTGAGGCGTTAACAAATCCGTAAAGATCCAAAGTATCCTCTCGAACATGCAGATAAGTATGGACCGAAACGTTCTCTTTTCCGTTCGCAAGTTTATCAAACGTAGTTAGCGTTATGTTCACTAGGTATCCAGTCCCGTTAACGTCAATAATTAACTGGGTAGGTTTTTTCGAAATTATCTTGCCGGTTAAATGACCAATCATATAGCAATGTTAATGTTTATTAAGAAATAGGAATGCTTTACTTGTATGTAAATTTATTTTTCATCCAACTACCATATCCGGGTTTTCTTCTACAAATTTTTTCCAGCTACCTGATGATTTTGACACAGAATTTTTTTTAAAAGCATGACATACCGCCACCGCCAGCGCGTCGCTTTCATCAAATCTCATTTTATTATGTTTATATTTAATAATTTCCTGATCATGTACTGAACCTGCTCTTTCGATGCGGCGCCGTTTCCAACAACCGCTTTTTTAACTTCGCGCGGAGAGTATTCGCAGCACTCTAATTTATTATGTGCAGCCGCAAGAATAGAAACTCCGCGTGCATAGCCAATCTTCATTGCTGATTGAACATTTTTGTCGTAGAATGCGGTCTCAATAGAAAACTCTTCGGGATTAAAAGTTTTTATAACTTGGTTAACCCCGTCATAAATTGCTTCGAGGCGAGGTGCAAGCTGTTTTATCGAAGGCGGTTTTATAACTCCCGATTTAATGATTGCAAATTGGCTGTGCCTGTATTGAATAATCCCGTAGCCTGTAACAACAGTTCCGGGATCAATGCCGAGAATCGTCATCTAAATATTATTTATTATTCATCTTCAAAATCAGCATTTGTATAAACGTTTTGTACGTCGTCGCTGTCTTCAAGCATATCAATAAGCTTAATAACCTTTTCAGATGCATCTCCGCTAACAGGTGCAGTGTTTTTGGCAATCCATTGCAGCGAGGCATTTTCGATTTCAAGTCCTAGTTGAACAAGTTGACGACGAACAGGTTCAAATGATTCAATAGTAGTTACAACTTCATAAAAATCTTCCTCGGTATTTAAATCATCTGCTCCCGCTTCCGAAATAATTTCAAATATATCATCTTCTGTTTTACCCTGGGCGGGCAATGTTATAATCCCCTTGTGCTCAAACATCCACGCAACGGATCCGTTTTCACCAAGGCTGCCGCCGTATTTGCTGAATAAATGACGAACCTCTGCAATTGTTCTGTTCTTATTATCGGTTAAACATTCAACAAGAATTGCCACACCTGAAGGGCCGTAACCTTCATAAGTTACTTCAATATAATTAACGCCATCCTGTTCGCCGGTGCCTTTTTTAATTGCCCTGGTAATATTATCGGCGGGCATATTTTGTGATTTAGCATTATCAATGGCTAATCTCAATCGAGGATTTCCATCAGGATCCCCGCCTCCGTCTCGAGCGGATATAGTAATCTCTTTTATCAGTTTAGTAAAAATCTTTCCTCGTTTGGCATCTAACGCGCCTTTTTTTCTTTTAATGGTTGACCACTTGGAGTGACCAGACATAAGATTCTCCTGATATCTTTAATTATGATTGTCTTGAATACGAATATCTTTTATACGAAACTGTGGATAGGACATACCATTTTTCTGAACTTTTTCGATTGTGAATACAATATCTAACAAATCCTTGTTCTTGTCAATTATGTTGGCAAAAGCACCGAGGTTAAATCCTATTGCATCAAAGACTTTATCGCCGCCATTTTGTCGAATCGTGGTGAGCAGATGATTTGCTCCTACAATCCGTGGGTAGTTAGCAAAGTTAACGCCTTCGGCAACAAAAACGGGACGCATATTTCCGGGGCCAAAAGGCGCAAACTGATCGAGTATGCGAACGAACTTAGGCGAAATTTCCGACAATGAAATTTTAGTATCGTACTTTACTTCGGGAAGAATATCATCGCCCGAAAGCTGCTCTCTTAATATTGCATTAAATCGTTTTCGGAATTCATCGATTTTCGAAATTTCGATAGCAACGCCTGCCGCAGCCTGGTGTCCCCCGAATTGTATAAGTAAATCTTCACACTGCTCAAGCGCGCTATATATATTAAACCCCGATATACTCCGCGCAGAACCTTTTGCAACACCATCAACAGTTGCAAGCATAACCGAAGGTCTATAATATTTTTCAACCAGTCTCGAAGCTACAATACCAATTACGCCGGGGTGCCAATTATGGTCATGCAGAACAATCCCTAATTCATTGTCAATATCTATAGTTTCTTCAACCATTCTTACAGCATGCGAAAATGTAACTTCATCAATTTTTCGCCTTTCCGTATTTTCTTTTTCAAGAATTTCCGCAAGTCTTTTTGCTTCTTCATGATCCTGTGTAACAAATAACTCTACGGCGCGATGTGCATCGCCTAGTCGTCCAACCGCA
>JANQLA010000379.1 GCA_028280855.1 Melioribacteraceae bacterium | reverse complement strand
AATGTCCATATGTGTAACTAAACGAACAACATCATAACCACCCGGTCCTGCGACCAGGCCGTTTATCTTCAATTCCTTCAAAACCTCATCAACAGTTTTGCGTAGAGGCCTGAACATAAGAATGTTCGTATGAACATTGTCTAAGTGTACCTCAACACTTTCCATTTGGTTAAGGTAAGAGGCTAGTTCTTTTGCGCGCCGATGATCTTCCTTAAGTCTGTCAATATTATTCTGCAAAGCAAACAACCCGGCTGCCGCAATAATTCCTACCTGCCGCATTCCTCCGCCTATTGCCTTTCGTACACGGAAAGCTTCTTCAATAGTAACAGAATTACCGGCTATTATTGATCCAATCGGCGCTCCTAAACCTTTTGACAAACAAACCGAAACCGTATCAAAGTAACTTGCATATTCCGATACCTCAATTCCCGTAGCAACAGAAGCGTTCCAAAGTCTTGCACCATCCAGGTGCATATAAAGTCCATAATTGTCGGCTAATCGTTTAACATCTTTGATTGTTTCCAATGGAATAATCGTGCCCCCCGCAACATTATGGGTATTCTCTATTTCTATTACTTTTGTTCTGGGCATGTAGTAAGCGCTTTCCGGGCGAATCAACGGTTCTATTTGACCCGGAGAGATAACGCCTTTAATTCCTTCAATTAAATTAAGCTGAATACCGCTAAGTTTAGCCGGAGTTCCCGATTCATATTGAAAGATATGAGAAGTGCGTTCGCAGATCACTTCGTCCCCTGGTTGTGTTAATACGTTAAGACAAATTTGGTTTCCCATTAACCCTGTGGGAACGAATAGAGCAGCTTCCTTGCCGAGCAGTTCCGCAGCGTAGTCTTGGAGCAGGTTCACGGTCGGATCTTCGCGATATACGTCGTCGCCAACGTCTGCATCCATCATTGCTCTACGCATTTCAGCCGACGGCTTTGTAACAGTATCGCTCCTTAAATCAATTAGTTGTGTCATTGTAGTTTACAAATATCGTTGAGCCAATTTTTTATAGACAATAATTAAAAGCATTATTGTAGTAATTGTCAAACATAATAACGGTACAAAGAGCGGAAACTTTGTAAAGAGAGTATCTTTAGTACTGATAGGTACGTCTACTACCAAAACATCGCGGGCAAACATTTTGGTTTTTTCAACTACATTTCCCAGCGGGTCAATTAAACAGCTTATACCGCCGTTTGCAGCCCTTACAACCGAGCGCCTGTTTTCAATTGCACGCAGCTTCGCAAACTCCTTGTGTTGATAAGGACCGCTAGAATTTCCATACCAGCTATCGTTGGTAACAACTGCTAAAATGTCCGCACCCTTTTGTACAAATTCCGCACAGAAGTCGGGGTAAATTGATTCTATACAAATTACTCCACCTATTCGAATATTATCTTGCGTAGAAAAAACTTTTGTTTCTTTACCGGTATTCCAGCTTGAAATTCCCACGTTCCATTTAAAGACATCACCCAAAAAAGGAAGCGATTCTACAAGCGGAACTTTTTCGCCGAAAGGAACAAGTTTTATTTTGCCGTACTTACCTACTTCTTTGCTGCCATGCGAAAAGAATAAAATCGAGTTGTAAGATGTGTAGAGAACTCCCCTGCTATTTCGTTTTGCATCCTCAGGGGCCTTTGTTGAATCTCTGAAAAAAGTTGCATCCGGCATGCCTGTCATTAAATAAATCTTATTGGAATCAACAAATTCATGAATTCGATTTACTTGTTGTTGATAAGCTCTGGTAAGCAAATAAACCGGCAATGCAGATTCCGGCCAAATTACTATTTCCGCTCCTTCACTAATCGCCCGATTGGAAAGATCAAGATACAATTCCAATTGTTCTGTGAGATTACCCGCGTCCCATTTTTTCCACGGATTAAGATCGGGCTGTATTAGCCCAATTCTTTGTGTCTGTAACTTTTCAGCATAGCTCGAGTATATGAAAACGCCGTACAAAACCGGTACTAAAAAAAATACCAGCGCTGTTAAGGCGTAGACAATTTTTTTTGACCTGGCTAATTTTCTTGATTTCCAAGCTTTATATAGAAAAATATTAATGAAAATTACTATCAATGTAATGCCATATGATCCTACGAGATCACCCACCTGAATAAAAATTTCGAACATAGACTGGCCGTGCCCAATAGTAATCCAAGGAAATCGAAAATCGGTTATTGAGTAAAGGTATTCATAACTTAGCCAGAAAAAAGGAAACAGTAACAGAGACAAATTCTTACCAAACCTTTGTCTTGCGAAGTAATATAATGTAGATGGAATAAGAAAGAGGCACGGATTAAAAAACATAAGTGTTGTACCCGCAACTAGCAGGAACGGATCGGCATCTTTCGTCCAGCTTCCTACCCAGTAAAGAGTAATCAGGTTAAAAAAGAAAAAAGTGAAGTAAGTAAACCGGTTTATTTCAGCTAATCCGTTTCTTCTTTCGATAACATAGAAATAGGGAACCAGTGCTATAAATGCAAGGAAAGGAATGGGTATTGGCGGAAAACTTATCCCCAGCAATACTCCGGTTACTAATCCCAGTAACAATTGCTTTCTTAATTCTTTTTTTTCTTCGGGTGTACGTAAGGTTCTATATTTATTGAAGAATTTCCTCATACTTAGCTGTTTCTTTTTTTCCAGAAAAATCTTAGGATAAAAATAACAACTACCAGAACCGTGACGGTCAAAATAATAGTTGCATAGGTATTTAGATAATGGTCGATCAATTCAATATTGTTACCAAGAGTCATTCCAAAATAAATAATTATCGCGTTCCATAGGAAGGCACTTATAGAAGAAAATATGAATGTTTTTACAAGATCAAGTTCATACATCCCGGAGAAAAAGCTAATGACCGATCTTGTACCTGGTAAAAACCTGTTTGCAATTATAAGCTTGTATCCGTATTTACTGAACCAAAGATCTGTCTTGCTGATATCCTCCTGGCTAAGGAATTTTATTTTGCCTGACTTCAGCACTTTATCGCCGAATAACTTTCCAACATAATACATCAGGATAAACCCAAAGGCACTGCCAATACTCGTTACAAGAAGTACGGGTAAGTACCCCATTGTAGTTGAAGCAATTAGCGACGCCCCAACAACTACAACAACATCGCTTGGCGAAGGCGGAAATACATTCTCTATAAATGAAAAAAAGAAAAGAATCAAGTAAAGGAATGAGGTATCAACAGTACTCATGTAGGAAAGGATTTCTTCGAGCATTTAACTTCTACTTATCTGCATAATTTGCAATGATAAAATAAACAAAACAATTGGTGTAAAGAAACCCAATATTCACAAGTATGATCCAAACTCTAACCGGGAGAACGAATCGATTTTCCATGTTATTATAAACATATGTATGAGAATAGAGTCCCAATACTTTTTCAAGCAACAATGCAAAATCTCTGAAAAGTCTTATTGAAATTCTGAATCTTTGAAAAAGTAAAAGAAATACGTAAAAAATTATCAACCCAGCAGCTAGTTGGTAAACATAGTTTTTGTTTCCAATGCTTATAGCAGGTAGGGTAAGACTAACAGGAATAAAAATAGAAGCAATACGCCAGATAGTTTTTTCATAGAACTTTTCGTTTTCTACAGACAATGTATACTGATTATATAACACATCAAAAGATTTATCTGGAGTCGAATTATTTAATAGTTTGACTGTTCTGTTAAGAAACTCTATTATAGTATTATTTTGAGAATCGGACATCTTTGAAATTAAATTGCGAAGATTGTTAATCGTTGTTAACAAAGAATTTTCGTGGTCATCAATATTTTGGATTGAAGAAGGTAATTTTATTGTTGAACCTGATTCTTCTCCAAGAATCATGGAAGTTAGTATAAAGACAAAAATACAGATTAAGGCGCTAAAAATAGTAATTGTGAAATCCAAATAATTAATTCCCATTATCTTTGAAGGTAGAAAATAGCCTATATTGTAGGCAACAAACGTACTGTTAAAACCAATTAGCAAATATTTAACTATGCTGTTTTCCATTTTCATCCAATACTGTAATGATAACAAAAGCTTGTATACCCTCACCTCTTCCAAATCCGGTTAGAGCTTCACCGGAAGTTGCCGTGATTCCAATACTATTTTGAGAAACTTTTGTTAATTCACTTATTCTTTTTTTCATTCTTCCAATGTGTGGTGAAATTCTCGGTTTTAAACATTCAATTGATATTGCGATATGAAGTATTTTACCCCCATTTAAATATTTCATGCCATGTTCAAGGTAAACAGAGCTGTCAGTTATTCCCTCATCTTTGCAAAGCTTATCCGAATAAGCGCCGATTATATTAACACCTGTTATACTCGAAATTGCATTCGTCAATGCGTGTAGCACAGGATCGGCATCGCTATTGCCTTGGAGCGAAAAGTCGGCTTCAATTTCAATACCGCCTAATATTAATGGCTTTTTACTGTTATTTTCTACTCTGTGACTATCCTGTCCTAATCCGGTTAAAGTGATCATAATTAATTAGCAACCTTTCTTAATGTCTTATCTCAAATCCGGTAAATTCATTTTGCGGAGAAGCCCATTTAATATTAACTCCGCGAACATTAGAGTGCATCGGGCCAATTTTCATTTTATCAAAAAGCTCTTCCAGTTTATACTTAGCGCCTTCGGCAACAGCATAAACATCACCGGTGTATAAATTTTTAACATAGCCGTTCAGATCCAGCTTTTCAGCTTCCCTTAATACGAAATAACGAAAACCAACACCCTGTACTAAACCCGATACAACTATTTCAGCCCTGCTAAAATCACTATTCATCTTTAGATAAAATTTTATCCAACACTTCGGAAATAATCAGACCGGCGAAAATTAAACCTGCGCCAACGTAACCCAAATTAGTAATTTTCTCATTTAATAAAAAGAAAGCGAAAAGCGCCGCAAATACAGGCTCAAACGAAAATATTATGCTTGCTTTGGTCGGTGAAATTAATTTCTGGTACTTCGTTTGAAGAAATGTCGTGATTAATGTAGCAAAAATGGAGGTGTAAAAAATGCCGAAAATAAGCTTATTCGAAAAATCAATTCTAGTTGCTTCGATATTAACGGAAGAAAAAATAAACGAGAAAAAATAGGCTAGACATGCTGTTGCGATTATCTGCATTATTATTAGCGTAAGATGATCGTGGCGTTTGGTGTATATATCTATATAAATTATGTACAATGCAAAAAAGATCGCGCATATAAGAGTTAGTAAATCCCCGATATTAAAATTGCTACCTAGTTCATCGAATATTTTTAGAATCGAGTTACCTCCGCTAGAAAGAAGCAAGATTCCAATGAAAACAATGAATACACCTACAATCGCACCCTTTGTAGGTTTTCGCTTTTCGATGAAAGTTTGCAAAATAGGTACCATAACAACAGCAGAGCCTGTTAAAAAACCTGACTTTGTAGCTGTTGTGTACTTCAATCCAACAGTCTGTGTTGCAAATCCCCCGAATAAAAGAAAGCCAATTATACACCCGGCTATTACTGATTGCCTATTGAACAGATACTTGTATTTGATCATAAGAGGGAATAAAATCAGACCGGCAATTGTAAACCTAAGCGCAATAAATAACATCGAAGAAATATCCGCAAGTGATTCTTTTACTATTACGAATGTTGCTCCCCAAAGAAGAGTAACCAGGAGCATCACCCCTTCGCCGATAAAATTGTTCTTCGTGCTAACCTTCATCAATATTGTAGCCGAATGATTTAAGAAGGTTTTCGTTACTTCGCCACTTACTGCGGACTTTTACATGGAGTTCAAGGAATACTTCACGCTGTAGAAATTTCTCAATTGCCTCGCGCGCGTACTTGCCAACTTTTTTGATTGCTTCTCCCTTTTTGCCGATTATTATGGGCTTCTGAGAATCGCGTTCTACTATGATCGAAGCTGAAATAAAATCTTTCCTGTTCTCACGCTCTTTGAATTCATCTATCGTTATCTCAGTACTGAAAGGAATTTCTTCTTTATAATTCTCGAATACTTTTTCGCGGATTATTTCTGAGACGAAAAACCTTTCTGGCTCGTCGGTCAACTGGTCATCAGGGTAATACTTGGGGCCGGGAGGCAAATTTTCAAATATGAATTGTTTTAAAGTAGCTACATTGAACTTTTTCAAAGCAGATAAAGGCACAACGAAATCAAAAACCTCCCTGGATTCTAATAGTGATGTAGACTTATCAATCTCATCTTTTGTTGAAAGATCTATCTTGTTTAACACAGCAATTTTCCTAATATCTCTGCCCTGAAGGACTCTCGATACGAGTTCATCTTCCAATGTTTCGTTAATATCTTTATTATCCGACATATCAATTATTACTATAAGAATATCGGCGTCATTAATCGAACGCTCTATGTATTCCAACAATTTTTCTTGCAGTAGATATGCCGGGTCAAGAATACCGGGTGTATCAAGGAATATCACTTGGTGATTACCCTCTGTTAGTATCCCAAGCACTCTTTTACGGGTTGTCTGAGGTTTACTGGTAATTATAGAAAGTCTTTCGCCCAGCAATTCATTCATTAATGTAGACTTACCAACGTTAGGCTTACCAATTATCGTTACATAACCAGATTTTGTATTCATTAATTCACAAAATTAATTATTAACAAGATCGAAGCAGTAAGCTTAGCTTACCACTATTGGATAGGCAAAGTTATGCCGTTATGAAAGGCTATGCAATTTTTTTTTGAATGATTTACGGGATTCAAATATAAAGTATATGCCGAGCATCAAAATCAACGTAATAGTAGAAATGATTAACATTACATTAGCATCGACAAACTTGGAGGATACGTTTGCGAAAAAACTGTTTATGTAACCGGAAATAGTTGTAATTAAACTTTCCGTCCCGGTGTATTTTGTTTCGGATTTTCCAAAATATGTAAAAAAGAAAATTATTGATCCGATTAGCAATATCGTCAAAACGCCAAGAGTACCAAAGAAGAAATAATTTTTTTCTAACTTGCCCGAAAGACTTTGATTTATCTTGAGCATAATACTCTGTGTTGTCAATGTGGGAGCGGAATCAAATTCTGTTTGATTCAAATAAGCGTGAACCAACTTATGCGCTTTTACTTTTCGCATAATTTCTTCGTCACCGTCAACCAGTTCATTAAATTCTTCCAGTTCTTTAACTGTTAGTTCGTTGTCAACATATTTGTTAATAAGTTCATCTATATTCTGTTTCATATTAGTTCCTCCTGGTAGTTATGTTTTAGCAACATATCCCTCAGTGCGTTTCGCGATCTGTGTAAAAGAACTTTGGTATTAACTAACGATATTTCCAGGACCTGGCTTATTTCATTTAGCGACATATCGTCTATGTAAAATAATACAATTATTAATGCATTTCGAGGCGGTAATTGATCTACTAGCTTCATTAAATATTGTTTACCGTTGTCCGAAGCGGTAAAAATCTTATCATCTTTTTCTTCAAGGTCAAAATGGTCTTCAAGGGAACTCATTTCTTTTTCAATTTTACGTTTCTTACTTGCCAGAAGAGTTAAGGCCGTATTGTAAGTAATTTTATAAAACCAGGTAGAGAATTTAGACTCGTATCTGAAATTTGGTAATGATTTATAAACTTTCATAAAGCAATCCATCAAGGCTTCTTCGGCATCCATATCATTTTTAAGCATTCGCCTAAGAAGTGTAAATGCACGGTCTTTGTATTTATCAACAAGAAGGCTAAAATCAGCCTGATTTCCTCGCTTTACTGATTCAATTATTTCAAATTCCGATATGTCTTTCATCTGCCTTATAATTATTACTCCGACCGGAAATTATTCTTAGTGGTTCGCAAGTTTTGACAATCAAAATACGGAACAGGTTACAAAGAATAAAAAATAATTAGTGTAACCTTCTTAAATTCTTGTTAGTCTTAAATTCCGGAACCAGAAAATAGTAAACAGATGTAACCTTTAGATAGAAATGAAGTCAAAAATAAAAAATTAACTTAGGAGATAAATTATGCCTAACGAAGTTCCTTTAATAATATTTTTATCAGTGGTAATACCGATGTTTATAATCGGTGGAGTTGTAGCGATATGGCTTTATTTCCGGGCACGGGAAAAACAGATGCTAATTAACCAGGGAGTTCCCCCGGAACAAATCGCTGCACTCTGGAAAAAAAATGTAAGAAACGGTAATCCTTATTTATTGGTAAAAATCGGGATTATCATCACGTTTTTCGGATTTGCTCTTTTGGTTGGAAATATAATTTCGGAGATGATGTACGACCACGATGGAATTCCCGTTTTTCTTGCTTTCATGTTTATTGGAATCGGATTTATAGTCGCATCTTTAGTTGGTAAAAAACTTGAAGACAGAGACAAAGAATTAGAAAGACAACGAGAACAGCAGCAAAACGATTGATGAATTGGCCCGGCTTACGACCGGGCTTTTTACATCGGAAAAAATAAAATTACAGTGCTTCTTTTCTTAAACCTATAATTGCAAAAACTACTCCCACTAAAATTGCCGTCAAATCAGAAAATTTGAATGAATAAATCTTTGCTGATATTGCTAACGAACCGTTAGAGGTAAGTTTATGTATCCAGCCTGTTTTGTCATCTTCAACAAATACATTATTCCACTCCGTTAAGACTGTTTTCCTAGTATCGGACAACATTACCATATCGCCTGAGTTTAATTCAGTAATTGATTGTGAATTTTTACTATGTTTTTGGAAAACCTGGGTAGGTTGTTCAATAACTTCCGCAAACAAATGATGTGAAGCAAATATTGAATCTTGTAAACCGAATTGGCTTTCTGCAGGAATTTGAAACCAGAAAAATTGAATTAAAATCGTTATTACACCGCCGTAACATAATGCTCGAAATAATTTCAATGCTCTTGAATCAATCCCTTTCCGAATCACGGCATATATGATAAAGCCAATAACAAGCAAGAACGGCGGAATAGCAAGGAGCAAGTAAGATTTTACAAATAGTAACGGGTTCAAAGACAAGAATTGCATGATCAGATGATCGGCCAACAAATAGCGAGTGTGGAATTGATAAAATAAAAAAAGAGAAACTATCAACCCTATGCAATAAGCAACGACTTTATACTCTCGTTTGAAAATTGCTTCCTTTTTGCTCAGCAATAGTTTATAAGTACGAACAGTATGGTTAATATTTTTTACAGATTGCTTGCCCAAATATGCAACTTTCAATGACGTTTTACCTTTTACTTGATCATAAACAGTTCCAGAAAAACAAATGCCGTCCGGCTTTGCGAGGGACTCCAACCTTGCAGCTATATTCACACCATCGCCATACAATCTTCCCTGATCTTCAATAACATCACCTAAATTAATTCCAATCCTGAATTGCATTTTACGCTTATTATCTAATTTTTTGTTTCGCTCTTTTATTTCTGCTTGAATCTCCCGTGCACATTTTACAGCGTCCAAAGCACTACTAAATTCCGAGAGGATGTTGTCACCGGGTGAATCAATGACTCTTCCAGAATGTTCCCGCACTTTTTTGTAAAAAACCTGACGATATTCAGTGATTGTAGTTACAGTCAACTCTTCGTTACTTCCCATTAATTTGCTATAGCCTTTCACATCGGCACTCATAATTGCAGCGATTTTTCTTTTATATTTCCTTTCAGTATGCGAGTTGTTTTGAACAGAGTTTAATACTTTGAAACGATTCTGCGAATTGTCCATATAGATTGACTTGTATTTAGTAGATACATTAAATTAAACATACATATCTTCTTTATCAATGAGTTTTTAGTCCGATTTAAGGGGTTGCCAATAAAGAACCCGGCTATATGCCGGGCAATATTAAAGGTACGACTAAGTGCCTGAAAAACCTATTGCGAGTTAACTACTATTCGATCCCCTGCTCTTCAAGCCAGCGCTGGGCATCTATTGCAGCCATGCATCCCATGCCCGCAGCGGTTACCGCCTGCCTGTAAACATGATCGGAAACATCGCCCGCAGCGAAAACGCCTTCAATATTAGTTCGTGTTGTGCCTGGCTCTACTTTAAGATAACCGGTATCGTACATGTCCAGTTTACCTTCGAACAGCTTTGTGTTAGGCTGATGACCAATTGCTATAAAGATTCCATCGGCATCAATTTCTTTTGTGGAACCGTCTTTCGTATTTTCAAGTATCGCACCTGTAACTATCTTTTTACCGTCTTCCTCTTTGCCTACCACTTCTTTAATGGTAGCATTAAGTTCAAATTTAACTTTGGGATTTTTTTGAGCGCGTTCCCACATTACAGGTGAAGCTCTGAATCCTTCCCTCCTGTGAATTACCATGACTTCACTGGCGAACTTAGTCAAATAGGTAGCTTCCTCCATAGCAGTATCACCGCCGCCGACTACAAGCACTTTCTGATCTTTGAAAAAGAACCCGTCGCAGGTTGCGCATGCCGAAACACCATAGCCCATATACTTCGATTCGCTTTCTAGCCCAAGTAATTTCGCCGATGCGCCTGTTGATACAATTATGGTATCGGCTGTATGAATCTCGTTGCCGGTTTTTACTTTAAACGGTCGCTCGGAAAAATCAACTTCGTCTATGTGTTTAAAAAATGACAGAGCGCCGAACCTTTGGGCCTGCTTGCGCATAATATCCATCAACTCCGGTCCTAAAATACCATCAGCAAAACCGGGATAATTTTCAACGTCGGTTGTAATAGTTAATTGCCCTCCGGGCTGCATTCCTTCAAAAATTACGGGATCAAGATTAGCACGCGCTGTGTAGAGAGCCGCGGTTAATCCTGCCGGACCCGATCCGATTATTATTACTTTGTGGTGATTGTTTTCCATAATTTGCTCCGTATTTATTCAAATAGAAAATCAAACAATATTTCTTCCATTTCGTATATCTTAATTTTGCTGGGCACTAAATTAAAGGATTCATCTGAGAACTGTAGCCTGTAATCCCATTCAACAATAGGGTCTAATCCTAAAACTTTCCAAGTGCCGTTTTTTTCCTGTTCTATTAGATTGAGTTTTTCGGCTAGAGATTCAAAGCTTTTGCGCTCAATCACTTTTGGCCTTGTTGTTTCATGCCAAGTATAATGTTTGTACTCAAGTTCGTATAAATGCCCTTCGCCTTGTTTTACAACTGAAAGCACCTGATCATACTCTGCATTAGAAAATTTGGTAACCGGATGCAATTTAAATGAAGACTCCAATATTGAAAGACGACAATCACCATAATTGCTGAAAACTGATACCTGATTATCAAACGAAGCTTCGGATTCCCGGTGCCATCTAAGATCATCTTTCCAAAGATGTTCGAACTTATCTGTATTCTCGATTATCTCCGGAATTGATTCAAAAGTTTTCAACGTTAGTTTCTGCATAACCTGCCGAAAACCGACGGATTGAAATTCCCCCTTGAATATTGAGCTATCCGGATTATCAATTTTACTTATTACCCTGTCGATTTTTAATGCTTCCTCGCTCGTAAATTCCGAAAAATCGCTTGTCGTTGCTATATCAATAAACAATTTACGATGATGCTTAGCATACCCGGGAAATAACAAAACATAGCAAGCTAAAATTCCATCAGAGTCGAAGTGGTTATTCGAGATGAATTCTATTCCGTTAAGGTATTCCTCTTTTCTGTCCGACTCAATCAGCTTAAAAGCCATCTCGGTTGAAGTATCAGCTTTAAGCTCCTGAGGAGAATTATTACCGGGCCAGTGACTAAGCTGAATTCTTGCAGTAAAAGCTCCATCTACGGAAAGTGTTTTAGATCGTTGTTCATCGGTCAAAAGCTTCTCAAAAATAAATTTCATAGAATTCCCGATAAGTCACTTTATAAATTCGGCATTTCGCTTTAACCCCTTTAACCCTGCACGCGCTATTGGGCTCGAAATGAATTTCTTTTTGAATTCCGAGTTCGACATGTTTTCAATCTCGTAAATTGGCAATTCCTTATACCTTACATTTGAAAATTGAGGTTCATTTGTCTGGTATCCGAATTTATTATTCCACGGACAAACATCCTGGCAGATATCGCAACCGAATAACCAGCTATCAAAACTGCCCTTGAACTCATAGGGAATGTCACTTTTATTTTCAATTGTAAGATTAGAAATACATTTATTGGAATCAACAATATACTCTTCAAATATCGCATTTGTCGGACAAGCGTCAATGCATGCAGTACATGTGCCGCAGTGATCGATTATTGTTGTACTGTATTCAAACTCGGTGTTGCAAATAATATTGGCAATAAAAAACCAGCTTCCTTTTTGCGGATTGATGACGTTAGTATGCTTACCAAGCCATCCTATTCCGGCACGAACCGCCCAGGCTTTGTCCATAACTGGTCCTGTATCTACATACGACTTTGCTTCAAAAAATTTATCGATGGATTTCAGTTCCGTTATTATCTCGGCAAGCTTTTCCCATAAAACAAAGTGGTAGTCTTTTCCCCAGGCATAACGCGATACTTTACCATACCCCGGCTTATTCTCGAATTTTTCATTGACGTAGTAATTCATGGCCAAGGAGATAACGCTTTTTGCATTTCCAAGTATCCGAGTTACGTCCCGTCGTTTTTCGGTGTTTCCTTCCATGTAGCTCATACCGGAATGATAACCTTTTGAAA
>JANQLA010000374.1 GCA_028280855.1 Melioribacteraceae bacterium | reverse complement strand
AAATACTATTCGTAATAGTTATGACGAATGTTTGAAATCACATTTAGCATATGAAAACTAGAGATTAGCTAAATCTCTCGCTTCATCTAAAAGGGTTAGTGACTTTACAAATACATCATCTTCTTGTAACAGAATATAATACCAGCCTTCGTTTTTCCAGAACTCACGGGCTACATAAGCTTTTAACCTAGCAAGAATATAGGCTCTATCGGCTTGATAATCACCATTATCTACTTTGACATCGTTGCTGATTAAAAATTGCCGAAACTCTTTTTCAACTTCCCCTGTAATACTAAATTCGTTTCCGAACTTTTTTAATGAATTATCATACTTGCCGGGAAACCCGTTACCGGATTTATCAAGATAATTTCTTATGAACCGGTAGTATAAATTTTCCCTGCGGAGTTTAATCAAGAGTTCAGAAATACTTAATGATTTCAGGTTATAATCCGGAGTTATACCGCCGGATGAATAAACTACGCGTCCGCCTTTTGTTGTAAATTTATCATTTAGCGAATCCGGAGACTCAATATCTATAGAATCTCCTCTTTGCATAAGCGATTCGTAGTAATCTGTTTTTCCATTTTCATAGCTGCGCTGAATTGCTCTCCCCGAAGGAGTGAAATACTTGGAGACAGTAATCCGAACGGCAGAATTATCATCGAGTATGAAGGGACGTTGTACCAATCCTTTACCGAATGTCGTTTCACCAACGATTAATCCGCGATCCCAATCCTGCACAGCTCCTGCAACTATTTCACTCGCAGAAGCACTTCCCCGGTTAACCAATACAACAAGTGGCATTCGTTCGTAAGGATAATTTCGTTCGGCAAAATATTCTTCATCAAATTCCGAAATTCTTCCTTTCGTGTACACAATTAATTTAGATGAGTCAATAAACACATCGGATACTAGTTCCGCCTGACGCATCAAACCGCCTGGGTTATTGCGAAGGTCCAGGATTATGTCTTTCATTCCTTCGCTTTGCAACTCATCCAACGCAAAAATAAGTTCGTTATAAGTTGTTTCTGCAAACCTGGATAGGCTAACGTATCCAACGGTATCATTTACCATAAACGATGCGTCAACAGAGTAAATTGGAATTTCATCACGGACGATTTCAAAATCCAGCAAGTCGGCTGAACCGGGTCTTAATATTTTTACATTGACAGCACTTCCCTTTTCACCACGAAGAGAATTAATAACATCAGCATTGTCGAACCCAATGCAGTCTTCACCGTCAATTTGCACTATCCTGTCACCGGCTAAGATACCAAGCGCTTCGCTGGGTCCGCCCGACATGGGTGAGACTACTGTTATCGTATCTTTTATTATTTGGAACTCAACTCCAATGCCTTCAAAATTTCCCCTGAACTGCTCTGCCGATAACTGCTGATCTCGTGTTGAAATGTATGAAGTATGCGGGTCCAGCTTTTCGAACATCCCGTCTATAGCAGCTTCAACAAGTTCTTCGCTATCAACTTCATCAACGTAATATTTCGAAGTAAATCTTAGAACATCGTTAATTTTATTTTCGCTTTGCCGTAAATCGTTTCCCGGCAAAAATGAGCTAAGCTGTGTTCCAATTATTATTCCCAGTAATAAAATGATTATAAATATGGGTATCCTGATACTATTATTCTGCATATTAAATGTCGTTTAAATTCTGAGTGATATATAAAAATTTGTCAAAAACTGTTCTTGTTTAATTGAGTTCGCAAGTGATGAATTACTGTACGAGCCAAATAAGCCTATAAAATAATTGTTAATAGGTTCATACTTTAGATCAAAATTGTAAGTTCTGGTAAGTTCAATTACGCCATCTAAAAATTTTGCATTGTCCGAATCTGCTTCACGGTGCCCAACAAGTACATCGCCGCCGTAATTAGTTATAATATTTCCGTTAGGAACCGTTTCGTTTGCACCGTGAACGGCATAAGCAAAGCCAATGTCTAAAGAAAGCCTGTTGGTAAACGGAATATACACCGACGCCGAAATTATCTCGCTGTTCGGATTAATAATATCCGATATGATGAAATCATTATTTGTGAAATTGTTATCATGTATCCTGTGCGTGTAAACATAAGGATCAATTCGAATATACTGTGCTTCAAACTCAATAGGAAACGACATGTAAAACGGAATTAATTTAGCGCCAAGTTCTATCAGAGCCTGGTTGCCAAAGTAAGATGTACCCAACTTACCGAAGTCAATGTCATCCAGAAGAATAGTTGCGTATAGATTCAGTCCGCGGAAACTGTTATTCTTGAAATCTATAAACAGCATTGAGTTGTCGCGATCCTGGTTTGCATGTTCTGCGCCTTTGTAATAATTAAACGGGTTGAGATACGAGAAATCAATTGAACGATTGGAGTAGACAACCATTTCACCAAAACTTAAGCTGAAATGTTTACTAAAATTAAAACTCACCCTGTGATATGCCAGGTACTTATCGGAAATATCTTTTATGCGCCCCTGAACCGGATCTGCGGTACTGGTTTCATTACCAAGCAGCTTCCCGTGAAAATAAGAGAACCCAAGGATACTGTAATTCACATTCATTTGAATATAGTCAAACGCAGGCGAATTATTTCCGACTAATGATTTAATTCTGCCGTAACCAAGATTCAGTCGATCTCTTCCTATCTTAAAATTAAAAATGTCCCAATCCCCCAGGAAATATCCCTCGGTCTCATCGAAGAAATCAACACCGCCCTGGCTTAACTTGTCATAGTTGAATTTATAATTGTACCTAAGGCTGCCTTGCGTTTGTGCAAGTGATTTACTACCAAAAAAAGTTCCGTTGGAGCCGTAAATTGAGAATCCCAAATTATCCATAAACGATACTCTCATTTCCCCGCCATACTTAACAAGGTTTACATTTCGATTTTTATTCTCTACTAAATTGCGTTCAAAAATTAATTCGTTGGTGAAAGTAAAGTTAGTAAAAACATTAAAGCGGGTTGAATCCGTATAATAATAAACGTAGCGCTCATCCTCGTCGAAAAGGTTAAATCCTCTATTAAAGGGAAGTAATCTTGAAGCATTATTTGTTGTCGAGTAAATATCAAACTCAAATTCAACCAGGTAGTCATCAAGCAAATGTTTATCAATTCTGTTCAATAAATCCTTATTCGATAATACTTGCTTTAGATAGTTGGCAACCTGTTTCCTTGTTTTGGGTAATTGGAACTCATCGTAGTTAGTAATAAAATGATAATTGTCCATTCTATTAAGAAAATTATAAATCGGATGATCAACCTTTATTATTCCTACCTGAGCTACAAGGCAATTAACGAAAATCAAAAATGAACCAAATGTTTTCTTCAACTTATCGAACCTCTTCCCATTCTTTTGAAATGGATTTTTTGTTTATGTAAACAGATATGCTATTTGCCAGCCAGGTTAGCAAAATTTTAAAATGCCCCTTCTTTCTAAACCTTCTTGGCGATTCATATATTCTTGGATCATGAATGAATTTAATTTTCCCGGTTCTTCTTACACGGGTGAACAAGTCAAAATCTTCACCAGCAAAAAGTTTTTCATCAAATCTCCCTATATCGTTAAAAAGTTTTTTACTAATTACCATACATTCACCCCGACCCATTCCCATACCTACCAGATTCAAAAAATGAAAATAATAATTATAGAACGAAAGAAATATTTTATCGGACAAAATTTCTTCTTCCGGTTTTACCTTTACAGCCAAAGTGATCCCGGAATATTTATCGGTCTCACTGTACTTATCGAGTTTGGGAAAGAATTTTTTTGCATCGGAAACCAACACATCACCGTTCATAAATATCAGCCACTCACCTTCCGCAAACTCTGCTCCTGCGTTTCTACCCTGCGATATATTTTGCCTTGTATCTTTTGTATGAGCTATAAACTTATCTGCATGCTCTAATGCTATTTGCTCAGTACCATCGTTACTTCCGCCGTCCGAAACTATGATTTCAAAATCGTAACTTTGGCGAAGCTGCTTTTCGTTAAGTTGATTTAATAATTCGGGAAGTAATTTTGCTTCGTTAAGTGTGGGAATAATTAAGCTGTATTTCAAATTGTAGTCCTGTTAAAAAACTATTCCAAAAAAGGTTGCGTTCGGAGTAATGCGTATACCGGGCATTGGGAAATGTATGTAGTTAAGTGTATTTTTTACAAATTGCCAGAAGCCGCCGTACAAGGGCAGTTGTTCTGCATCAAGGTCTAAAGCCAAGTAAAAAGATTGTGTTCCACCACCGGAGCCGTCTAAATTTGAAACGCCCATCCCAACAGACAACATCAGGAACGACGGCCAATATTCAGCCAGATTTTCGGGTAATATATTTTTCATACGCATCCCGATCCAGTATTTCTGCCCTTCGTAATCATCAATTATAATTCCGCTTTCATGCTCACCGTTCCTGAATGCCTTTGAAGGATAATAGCTAACACGCGGTTGAAAATTCTTAAGATACGGGTAGTAATACTGGGCAAGGTAAAACGAAGCGCCCAGCGTATTGAACAATGCATCACCCGGACTGAACCCCCACTCAGGGCCGAACCCGTCTTCTATTTCAATAAAAAGCTCAAAAGCAAAAGCGGATATTGCAGAAAATATAGCTGATTCCTCAGCCTGCATGTTTGCAGCTTCATAACCGCCCGAAAAAGCATGTGCAAGTAAATGGGTTCCAAAAAAATGGCCGACTTTATCAATCCAAAGCGCGTATTCCCAATCATTAACGAAACGGAACTTACTATCTTGCTCCTGCCACCATGCATTTGCCTGGTAGAAATGAACAGCGGTTCCCACTCCAAGAGCAACTCCGCCAAAAATAATCAGCTTATTATAATCCAATGGAGCGTTCAACGGATCAACATATTCGTAGTTTTCAATTTTTGACAAACTAAGATTTGTATCAAGGTTATATTTGAAAGGATTGTAGATACTTACCGGCTTGTATTCATAATCTTTAACCAGGAGAGAATCGTTTGCATTCACCGGCTGAACTACAAAGTAAAGCAAACATAGTATACATAAACTCTTATTCATAGCATCAAATCATATCCATAAGTTCGTCAAAATACCAGTCATAAATTTATAGATGCTCGGGACGCATGTGCGGAAACAAGATTACATCACGAATTGACGGCTGATTTGTTAACAGCATTACCAGCCTGTCGATTCCTACCCCTAGCCCGGCAGTGGGCGGCATACCGAATTCCATTGCGCGCAGGTAATCTTCATCAACTTGATGCGCTTCTTCGTCGCCTTCGTCA
>JANQLA010000355.1 GCA_028280855.1 Melioribacteraceae bacterium | reverse complement strand
ATTATTCCATTGAAACAGGTTTGGCGGCAATGGAAACCAACCGTTCCGCCGGTAAGGCTTCGCATAATGGCAAATTTTATATCGGAACAAATAACGGGTTTAGTATATTTGATCCTGCTCTTGAATATGAGCATCAGAATTTTCTGCCGTTAAATTTCTTGTATGTTGAAGACGGTGAAGGGAACAAATACCCGCTTAACAAAAAAATAGAGCTTGAAAATACAAAAGACTTGCTAACAATATATTATAGCGTTTATTCTTTTATAAATGAAAATAGTAACCTGTATGAAATCGGCATTACAAAAGATAACGAGAAGACTACAAGTATTTATTACTCACGAAAAAATTATGTTACAATCCGGGGACTTGAAGCCGGTAATTATCTCTTAACCGTAAGGCTGAAAAACGGGTTAAGACAATGGAGTGAAAAAACAAGCAACTCAAACTTAAGAATTCGCACCCCTTTTTTTAATACAACATCAGCCGTTTTATTTATTGCAGTATTAGTAATTACTTTATCATTTTATATACTAGCAAAATACAAAAACAAAAAAGCCGGCAGTGTACAGGGGAGCTTAACAGCAGGAAGCAGCAACAGTTGTTACCCCAAAAAAATATTTGATATTCCCGAGCTTTCAAGAATTCATGGAATAATGTTGGAGAAAGCCTATTACAAGGACGCAAATCTGAACATAGGTAACTTGGCAGAATATGCGAGAATAAAACCGAGGAACTTGTCAAAAATCATAAACACTGAACTAGGGCTTAACTTTAACAGCTATTTAAATATTTATAGAGTTGAAGACGCTAAGCAGAAACTGACAAATGAAGGGTTCGACGAATATAGTATAGACGGCGTATCAAAATTAGCGGGTTTTAAATCCAAATCATCATTTCATAAAGCTTTCAAAAAGTATACGCAACAAACTCCCCAGGAATTCAAGAAGAAGAAATTATTTGATTTACAAAACGGCGTAAATCCGCACTAAATGGTCAAAATAACTACTACTTGAAACACCTGTTAAACTACTTATGCAGGAATAAAAACCATCTCTGTTTTATTTTTTAATAAATTTGCACGAGGTCAAAAAACAAATTTATCGGAGAAATTTTTATGGGCACCAAAGTCAATAATTTTGCTTTCTTAGTAATCTTGCTTTTTGTATTTAATAGAATTGAATCTGCTACAATTACTGTGACTAATGAAAATGACAGTGGAGCCGGATCTTTAAGGCAAGCAGTGATTGACGCAGGTTCCGGTGATACAATTGACTTTAACGGTTCGGTTACTCAAGTGACTCTTACATCCGGTGATATAGATATTACCAAAAACCTTGCAATCACCGGTAATGGTGCAGATAACACCGAAATTACTGCCACAGGCACGCATGGAATATTTTTTATAAACGGAAGCGGAATTTCAGTTACAATAGAGGATGTAACTTTAAGCAGCGGAGAGGGAGCAGTTGCACTGGATGGGGTTGTAGGCGGTGGAGCTATAAAACTGCAGCGAGGTAGTTTAACAGTAAATAATTGTGAATTTAGGGATAATGCTGCAAATCAAGGTGGCGGCGGTAATTTTGCTTACGGTGGAGCTGTAATTCTATTTGATAACGCTTCTTTTTTGAATTGTACCTTTGATAATAATTCTGTTTCAGGTACAAACGCACAGGGAGGCGGAGCGGTTTATATTGATGAATTCTATAGAAGTTTCAATGCTTCCTTTACTAACTGTACTTTTATTAATAATTCTGCGAGCAATAATGGCGGTGCTATTGATTATGCGGCTCAATTTGTAGGAAATACGGTTTCATTAACTTTAACAAATTGTACTTTTTTTGATAATTCGGCCGGCTCTAACGGGGATGATGTTAATGCATTCACAAATAATTCAAATGCGACATTTATCACGCATAACACAATATACGACCGCAGTTCGTCTTCTTCAAATACAAGTTTGAGAATTTCATCGGGAACCGCAACAATAACCAGCAGGGGAGGAAATATTTGGTGGGATACACCATCAGCCAATATAACAACAATAGCAAGTGACGACGTAAATCAAGGTGTAAACTCATCAGGCATAGCAAGTTCGTTGGCAGCCAATAATACTTTAAATGGAGTAAGAACTTTATCAATAACAGGAGCCGGTAGTTTGGCGAATGATAACGGCACAACAGGTTTTGCCGAAACAACCACCGATGCAAGAGGGGCCATAAGAAACGGAACGATAGACTCCGGTGCATACGAGTTTTGGGTAGCCCAGGGAGTGTTACCAGTAGAGCTAACATCATTCACGGCAACACAAACCGAAAACTGTATACTGCTGGAATGGGAAACTGAAACGGAAATTAATAATTATGGATTTGAGGTAGAAAGGCAGCAGTCAGAAAACGGAACTCAGAACACAGAATGGGAAACCATAGGTTTTGTGCAGGGGCACGGTAACAGCGGCTCGCCTAAGAGTTATAGATTTTTAGATGAAAATTATAATAAAGATCAAGAGTTAAGATTACAATACAGGTTAAGGCAAATAGATACAGACGGTACATTTACTTACTATGGAATAATTGCAGAAGTAAACGGCACAATTACGTCATTAAATGAAAATCAACTACCTACGGAGTTCAGCTTATCCCAGAACTACCCGAATCCTTTTAATCCTACCACAACAATAAAATTTAGTATACCTGTGGTCGGCCTGAGCCCCGTCGAAGGGCAACATGTATCCCTAAAAATCTACGACATTCTAGGCAACGAAGTTTCCCAATTGGTAAACCAGTTGCAGAAACCGGGGAATTACCGTGTAGAATTTGATGCGAGCAGGTTGACTAGCGGCGTATACATTTATTCACTGGTTACGGGAAGTTATAGTTCAGTAAAGAAAATGACCTTGATCAAATAGACGTCTATAGCGGGTCAAGCCAAAAAGAATGTGCCCAAAATCAATCACTCATGCTGCAGGGTAACAATACAGTGAGTTTATCGACGTTGCGACCGTTTTAATTATATAAGAAGACCAAAGAACTGTCTAAGCCTTAGACGGTCAGGAGATTTACACGCACTTGGTATTAAGCCAGGTGCAAACTTATCCCAAACCTCTTAAAATCGTATTTTAAAGTTATATTCATTTTGTGCCGCTAGTATTATAAGGACTAAGATGCTTATTGGAGAATAAATTAACCTTTTTTGTCTAATTGAATAATACTATTTTACCAAAACCTTCATCAGTCTTTTAGTTTAATATATGTAGTTGAATTCGATTTTTAAGTACAACCCGATAAACTTCCATAAAAATCTTAAGGATACAAGAATGCTACTTACAACAAAACATTTGAAAACAATACCAGTATTAAGCTTTATCCTTCTTTATATTTTCATGAACGTTAATGTTTTTGGTCAAAAAAAATTTATTGATTTTGAAAAGCGAGCTTCATCAAAACTAATAATGCATGATGAAAAAATCAGTTTACCTTCAAATGTAATTGAAAAGATGAATATGTATGATGTTAATTGTTATCAACTAGATCTTAATATCGATAACAACAGCACTGAAATTTATGGGAGCACAACAATCCTATTCACTGTTAAAAACGGATCTCTAGACACTCTTATTTTTGAACTTATAGATACCTTAGTTGCAAACACAACTTATATGCTAGTTGATTCAGTTTTAGTTGATGGGGCCAAGCATAATTTTACTCATCAAAATCACTTGCTAAAAATAAAATTAGGTGCCAAACCGTTAATTGGGGAAAAATTAGCAGCAAAAGTTTATTATAGAGGTAATGGGCAGCGTACACAATATTCGGATTGGAATGGAATAGAATCCAAAGAGCCCCGTTATGGCGCTGGGGATTCAATTTCTTATACTTATTCAGAGCCCTTTGAGTCAAAAATATGGTTTCCATGTAAACAGGTTTTAGCAGATAAAGCAGATTCCATTCAATTTGCAATAACAACGAATGCCAAAAACAAAGCAGGTACAAATGGTTTACTTCAATCAGTTATTTCGTTACCAAATGATAGAGTGAGGTACGAGTGGAAATCTAAATATCCAACAGCCTATTATTTGATATCGTTTTGTGTTGGTCCTTATACTGAGTATATCTCTTATGCAACTTTGCCCAACAAAATGGATTCAGTGCTGCTACAAAGTTATCTCATTGAAGATTCCCCCCTAATCGCAACTCAATTAGCTGCACTTGAAGAGACAGAAGAAATGATTGAATTGTTTTCCGGGTTGTTTGGTGACTATCCCTTTAAAGATGAGAAATACGGATACTGCGTTACACCCTGGCCCTGGGGTGCTATGGAACATCAGACCATGACTACAATAGGATATTTAGGGTTAGATACAGCCATAACATATATAGGGGATATAATGATTAGTTATTATACTGCTCACGAAATAGGGCACTCCTGGTTCGGAAATAATGTTACCTGTGCTACTTGGCAGGATATCTGGATCAATGAGGGCTTTGCCACTTACTCGGAATACTTAGCATTGCAATACCTTGGCAAAAAAACAAGCGCCGAGGTTTGGCTAGAAGAAATTGAGAAAAATGTTTTATCGGAACCCGGTGGCAGCGTATATGTTCCATTCAATAGTAGAGAGAATTCAAAGAGAATATTTGACACGCGATTATCTTATGATAAAGGAGGCTTCATTCTTCATACTTTAAGATTCGAGATTAATAATGATGGTATATTTTTCAATGTATTGAATAAATTCCAACATACATTTAGAAATTCTGTTGCAACTGGTCTTGATTTCAAAGATGTTCTAGAAGAAGTGACAGGAAAAGATTATAATTATTTTTTTAATCAATGGTACTTTGGCGAGGGTTATCCAATTTTTGATTTACGGTATTCTCATGAATCCGATACGTTAGTAATTAATTCAAAGCAAACTACTTCAACTTTAAGTACTAATTTTTTTAAAACTTCCTTTGAATTAAATCTTCAAAACAGTGAGGGTGATACTACTATAAGGTTGGAGCAGAATGAAATAAAGAAAACGTTTAAGATTTATTTTCCAAATGAATTAACAAATGTTTTGTTCGATCCTAATAATTGGCTTTTAGCAAAGGCTGATGTTACACTTACAGATGTAAAAGAAACGGAAAAATCACCTATTGTATTTGAATTGCACCAAAACTACCCGAACCCGTTTAATCCATCCACCACAATAAAATATAGTATACCTGTGGACGCCCTGAGCCCCGTCGAAGGACATCACGTATCTTTAAAAATCTACGACATCCTCGGAAACGAAGTTTCCCAATTGGTAAACAAACACCAGCCGCAGGGATTTTACGAAGTTGAATTTGACGGCAGCAATCTTTCAAGCGGTCTATACATTTACCGCATAAGAACAAAAAATTTTATAGGTTCGAAGAAAATGCTGCTTATCAAATAATTGCAATATAAAAATATAGTTTGCTGTTAGTGTTTTGTATTACTAACCAAAAACACTATTTTAAGAAGACATCACATCCGGCATCGTTTTCAAATTAGTTTTTAACAATTGAAAAGTGAGATAGCCATGAAATTAGTCTTCAAACTTACCGTTTTCTTTTTAGTAATAATATTCAATTTCTCTTATTTATTTGCGCAAACGTGGCAGAACATTGGCCCCGGAGCGGGAAGTGATCTGAAATCAATCGCAATTCATCCTACAAACCCTGATATAGTTTATATAGGCGGAGATATTGAAGGAATTTTCAAAACAACAAACGGTGGCCAAACCTGGAAACCCGTAAACGGCAACCTGGTAAAAGATTACAGTACGCCCGATGTTTATTGGGTGCAGGAAATTGTTTTTGATCCTTCTGATGCATCTTATGAAACTTTGTATAACTGCACTACAATTGGATTATTCAGGACCAAAAATGGTGGAGATTCATGGGAGTTAGTTTTCCCTAAAAACCCTGAAACTGAAGATGATTTCAAAACCATCTCTTTTATAACAATTGATCCCGATAATTCGA
The DNA here is from genome assembly GCA_028280855.1 of Melioribacteraceae bacterium. Lineage (GTDB taxonomy): Bacteria > Bacteroidota > Ignavibacteria > Ignavibacteriales > Melioribacteraceae > PGYT01. The sequence continues at coordinate 1,584 of JANQLA010000355.1, read as the reverse complement.
ATACACTTTGGATGGGATCAGGAACATCATACGCCAACGAGGACGGCAGCGGCAAAGTTTATAAAAGCGAAGACAAAGGAACAACATGGGAAGAAATTCAAGTGGCTTCTTCAAATGGAGTTATACACGGAATATTAATAGACCCGTTAAGTTCTGTTGATAATAGAACTATTTATGTTGGCAGCAGTGACGGACTTTTTAAAAGCGAAGATAACGGTTCAACATGGGGCGCTAAAAATAGCGGACTGCCGCACACAAATTTGAGAAGGTTAAGCGGAGTTGTAAAAGACAACAATTTGATATTGCATTTAACAGCTACAACACTTTTTACGGAAAACGATTCGAACTCAATCAGAGGAGGATTATTCAAAAGTGAAGATAATGCTGAAAGTTGGATAGACATTACCGGCAACCTTCCAAGATATCAAGAAGACGAAAGTAAGTTTTATTTTTACTGGAAGTTCAGTATTGATCCGACTAATCCCGATATTTTATACACATCAACTACAAGAGGTTGGCCTGATGAAGGTTTTGCGGGATGGGAAGAATGGGGAATTTATAAATCTACAAATGGTGGAACATCCTGGAATAAAATTAGCAATAATGTTGAATACGGCTGGCTGGGCTCGCCGTTTTATGAAGAAGATAATGCATTCATTTTGGAAGTTGCTCCAAGTGATCCGAATACCATTTATTGGGGTCTTGTTTGGATAAACAAAAGCGCTGACGGAGGTAATACATGGCAGCAACTATATGCTTCCCAAAAAGGTGAATTTTGGGAAGGTAACGGTTTGGAATTAATGGTTGTGGACGGACTTGCTTACGATCCTAATAACAGCAACACATTATATGTAGCCTATGATGATTTTGGATTATTCCGATCGGATGACGGTGGCAATAGCTTTAAACCGCTTGATCCAAGGCAAGACCCTTACGACGGTTCTGATGCTGCGAAAGATGTAGTAGTTGATCCGGGTAACGGGGATGTTTTTATAAGCCGCTACGACGGCTTAGCCCATGCAATTGGTTCCGGTTATTTAATCGGGGAAGTTTGGAAAAGCTCCGACAAAGGTGAAACATGGGAAAACTTTTCGAACGGTCTTCCGCAAGGATATCCAAAATTAGCAATGGATAAAAATTCGGGAAGCGCAGGATCTAGAACGATGTATTGTGCAATATTTGGTAATGGAATTTATAAATCTGTTAACGGTGAAAACTCATGGGAATCAATAAATAACGGGCTTGGAAGTGACGCCGCAAGTATTTGGGAAATCGAAATTCACCCGGTAAATTCTCAAGTGTTATATGCAGGTGTAAATTCTTTAGGTGCAGGGGGAGCTTTATATAAATCAAACAATGCCGGTGGAAGCTGGGAGAACGTCTCTACTTTTCCTGCTCTGGATATTCTTGAAATAAAAATTGATGCTTCAAACGGATACGTTTATGTTGGCGCTACAGACAACTTCGAATATAATTTTGAGGGCGGTTTGTATGTTTCAAAGGATGAAGGATCAAGTTGGGATAAAATTCTGGATAATTCCCGGATTGCCGGAATTGCAATTAATCCGGAAAATTCCCAAAAAA
>JANQLA010000343.1 GCA_028280855.1 Melioribacteraceae bacterium | reverse complement strand
TAAATTGGATTCCAGGGGAAACGCGAGTAAATATTCAGGTGCGTGGAGTAATTTGGTATTAGCTATTAATTCAATTCTTGATGAAGTTGTTAAGCCCGTTAAAGAGGGTTCCGATGTGCTTAGAATTATGGCTAAAGGTGATTTAACGGTTAGAGTAACCGGAGATTATAAAGGTGATCATGCAATTATTAAAAACAGCGTTAACGAACTTGGCGATTCATTAAGCGACCTGGTTAGTAAGGTAACCGAGGCAGTAGAAGCAACAGCGAGTGCAAGCAGCCAAATATCATCAAGCTCCGAAGAAATGGCTGCAGGTGCTCAGGAGCAAAGCGCCCAGGCTTCCGAAGTTGCAAGCTCCATCGAACAAATGACCGGTACTATTCTGCAAACCTCCAAACATTCCGGAACTGCAGCCGAAAATGCTAATGCTGCTGTTGACATTGCCAACGACGGCGGAAACGTTGTCCGCGAAACTGTTGAAGGTATGAACAAAATATCTAACGTGGTTAGGCAAGCCGCCGAAATGGTGCAGGAATTAGGTAAGAACAGCGACGAAATCGGTGAGATAATACAGGTTATCGACGACATTGCAGATCAAACAAACCTGCTTGCACTTAACGCTGCTATTGAAGCTGCCCGTGCAGGTGAACAGGGTCGTGGTTTCGCCGTTGTTGCAGACGAAGTTCGTAAACTCGCTGAGCGTACAACCAAGGCTACTAAAGAAATTGCCAATATGATTAAGAAAATTCAATCCGATACAGGCGAAGCAGTAAAATCTATAAATTCAGGTACCGAAGAAGTAGAGAAAGGAAAAGTATTGGCAGAAAAATCCGGTAAAAGTCTCGAAGAAATTATTAAGGGCGCTACCGAAACGGTTGACATTATAAACCAGGTTGCCGCTGCAAGCGAAGAGCAATCAAGCGCTGCTGAACTGATTAGCAAAAGCATAGAAGGAATCAGTAGCGTAACACAACAGTCGGCATCTGGAACACAGCAAATTGCAAGATCCGCCGAAGACTTAAACAGGCTTACAGAGAACTTACTGCAACTTGTTTCCGAGTTTAAGGTGGGTAACAAACGTAGCTCATCGGGTTTTGCAGTTAAACAAAACGGTACCATTACCGAAGCATCATTTGAAACTACAGCAGGAGGCGGAAATGGAAAATATTAAAACCGATGAAACCAGTGAGCTGCTGCAATTAGTAAGCTTTAAGATTGGCGAAGAAGAATTCGGTGTCGACATCCTAAAAGTTCAGGAGATAAACCGGATGATGCAAATAACCAAGGTACCGAATGCGCCTATGTTTGTTGAAGGGGTTATTAACCTTCGAGGGAGAGTAATACCGGTAATTGATCTTAGGGTAAAGTTAAACATGCAGCAGGTTGACTACGGTAAAGATACCAGGATTGTGGTTATTGAACTAAACGATAAGACTGTTGGATTTATAGTTGACGAAGTTAGCGAAGTCCTGAGAATACCTCAGAGCATAACGGAGCCTCCCCCTTCTATGGTTTCAGGTATTGACTCAGAGTACATTACAGCTATCGGCAAGCTTGATAACAGGTTGTTAATACTGTTGGATCTTGATAAGATTCTGGGTGAAGCTGAAGTTGAGATACTGGATGCTGTTTAATTACAGCTCTGTGGGAACCTTCGGGGTCATAATCCTTTGTTCCTCCTCTCAGACCCCGGAGGGTTAAATATCAAGAATCTCCGATTACAATTCTTTTAGTTTTAACTGACACCCTGGATAGTTTCTAAAGATATAACAATGGTTAGGATCGGAGAATAATTCTTTAATGAATTATTAATTAAAAAAGGATTGCAGAAATGAAATTAATTAAAATCAGTTTATCGGTACTCCGCATTATACCATTAAGATTGGTCTTGGTATTATATTTTTTAGCTATGCTCAATTCTCAACTATTTGCTCAGAAAGCGGATAAGTTTGGAATCAGTTTAAGCGGATTTGTAAAAACAGATGTATTTTTCGATTCAAGACAGACAGTTGCCGCAAGAGAGGGTCATTTTTTTCTTTATCCTGCTAATGAATCTTTCGATGCTCAGAATAACGACATTAATGAAAAATACAATTTCAACATTCTTTCGGTTCAAACGCGTTTGAAATCGACAATTACTGCGCCAGACGTATTTGGCGCAAAAACAAGCGGAGTTATCGAAGGGGCCTTCTTCGGGCATTCGAACGGCGATATAAACGGGTTCAGACTTCGGCATGCAATTATTAAACTGGACTGGGAAAAAACCAACTTGCTTATTGGTCAATACTGGAACCCTATGTTTGTTACCGAATGTTTCCCGGGTGTTGTATCGTTTAATACAGGCGCACCCTTTCAACCTTTTGCAAGGAATCCGCAAGTAAGACTTACTCAAAAATTCAACAAAATTCACGCTTCATTTACTGCAGCTTCGCAACGGGATTTTGCCAGCGACGGTCCAAACGGTACAAGTTCGTCATACCTTAGAAATGCGGGATTACCGATATTGGACTTTCAATTAAAAATTGTCGATATAAATTATCTTTTTGGAGCGGGGGTTAATTTCAAATCCCTACAACCAAGTTTATCTACTGCAAATAATTATAAATCGGAAGAAAAGGTGAACGGTGTTTCTTTTATGAGCTTCGCAAAAGTAAAAGCCGGAAAACTTACGATCAAAGCTGAAGGAGTTTACGGAAAAAATTTAACGGACCTATTAATGCTTGGGGGTTACGCGGTTAAAAGCTCAGATCCCATTACCGCGGAAGAATTTTACACACCTATTAAAGTATTCTCTTTTTGGTCGGACTTAAGTTATGGTAAAGAAATCGAGGGCGGTTTATTTGTCGGTTATACCGAAAATCTTGGCGCTGATGATATTATTACGGGTAGTTACTATGCAAGAGGCAATAATATTAAGAAAGTGCTTAGAATATCTCCCAGAATAAAATTCAATTACGATAAGGTAAGATTAGCGGGCGAACTTGAAATTACATCGGCTTACTACGGCACACCGGATAACGAGAGTAAAGTTCAAAATGCTTCGACTGTTACAAATGTAAGGCTGTTGATCGCTACTTACCTGTTCTTTTAAATAGGTCTGTTTACAAAATACACGGATCACGAGGTAATTGGCGACAAATTAAGTCATCTTGAAGGTCTACCACCTCTTTAGGCATCCGATGAGTTTCCCAAATGGGAAACAATGAAACTGCCTTTTATATTTTTAACATAGGCAACATCTTTCACCGCCCGGCAATTGCCTGGCTGAATCGAAATTCCATACTATACACCATCTGTTTATTTGCTGGAAATTTTACGCGTTTATATTGTCATTTACGCACTTAATTCATTTGAATTAAATATATCATATTTAATATGGAAATTGAAACATCTTATAAAGTTACTATTGTAAGCCGTAACTAAACTTTGAGGCCTATTTAACTACGGCTGGGTGTCTTCGGGGTCATATTATCTTTCAATGGCTCCGGAGACTTTTATAAAATACTAGTTAACTATTCTTTTTATTTTTCAAGGTCTGCTAGAAATAAACAATCATCTGTCAAGAGATTTCACTTAAAGGTAACAATCACTAAATCTAATTCAAATTTCCTGTTCATTCATAAAATTATTGCCGGTTTAGTTCCTCATTTTAATTTTTACACGCTTATCGTACTATTTGCTCGCCAAATTCATTCGAATAAGTGTTCTGGACTTGCTTCCGATTATGAGACAGCAACCAGGAAATTTTATTCAGTAACTTTTAAATAGAGTTAAAAATGGAACAAGAAAAAAAATTGCAAATAGATGAACCGCTTCAACTAATCAGCTTTAAGGTTGGCGAAAAGGAATTTGGTCTCAATATCCCTAAGGTCCGAGGAATTAAACGGACGGCTCAGATAACCAAGGTGAACAATGCTCCCGACTATGTTAAGGGGTTTGTAAATCTTCGCGGAAACTCTATCCCCGTGATAGACCTTGAAGCAAAACTAAAAATGCCTAAGGCAGATGTTAAAAAGGAAAAACCGATAGTTGTTGCTGAATTGAATAATAAAACTTTTGGTCTCATTGTTGATGAAGTAAGTGATGTTCTTTTAATACCAAATGACATTATTGAGACTTCACCGTCTGAGAATTTGGACATTGACTCAGTATATACAAAAGCAATGGGTAAACTACTGAATGGGTTATTAATGTTAGTTGACCTTGACAAAGCGCTGGACCTTGCCGATATTGAAATGTTAGAGGCTGTTTGATGATAAGCGGAATTCGTCCGGGTAACGTTCCCATTTTCTATGGCATTCCAATTTCTATTAAATGCTGTTGAATTTATTTCTTGTGTCTACCATTTGGGGGAAGAGCAAATACTCACTTCGATCAACTTTTTGTTTATTCAATCAGTTAGACGAAGTTCACCCTTTGTTTTAACTGTTAAGCGTTTATTCGTTCATTTACTCACTAAATGTATTTCAATCAGTATTCTATGTTAAATATCGATTATGTTATAGCAACGTTATTTTCTATTCAATAATTGTAAAATATAGGATCAATAAATGGAACAAAACAAGTATTACAAAACCAATGATCCACTTCAGATAGTCACTTTTAAAATTGGTGAAGAAGAATTCGGCTTTAACCTTCTAAAAGTTCTTGAGATAAACCGTAATATGAGAATAAATAAAACATCTAATGCACCTATGATTGTTGCAGGTATAGCTGAGATACACGGTCAAATGATTCCTGTAATTGATCTCAGAGTAAAATTAAACCTGCCAAAGACTGAATTTAGTAATGAAACCAGGGTAATAGTTGTTGAATTAAACAAAACAGTTGCTTTAATTGTTGATGAAGTAAGCGAACTACTTAGAATACCACTCAACCTAACCGGGGCCCGGCCTGCTTCTGCGCTCCGTCTTTATTCGAAATATATTATAGCTACAGGTAAACTTCTAAAAGGGTTGTTAATGTTAATGGATATTGATAAAATTCTTGATCAGGATGATTTTACGCCACCTGAAACAGTCTAGGAGATATTCGTGGTCGTAAGCTTTTGTTCCTCAATCAGCTCCGAAAACTTGTTTTACAAACCTCTCAATTCATTCCGGGATTTGTTTTTAAGAATTCTACACGAAAGAGTTTTACATCGATTTCTTACTCAATAAAATTGCAACTCATTGAAATAAATATGTTAATCTATTCTTCCTGCTCTACAAACAAGCATTACTCCAAAAACGCTTAAGTAAAAGACTTTAGGCATTATTATACAAGAATAATGTTTTAGTGAAACTAAGCTAGATCTGTAAATCGGTTCAGTTGAATTTTGTACTCTAAGCAATACCCTTATAAATAAAGTCAATACATTGGCACATCTTCGAATGAGTACTATATTACAACTACCGTTAATTATAAAAATAGCTCCTTTATCTTATTTACAACGCACTTAATCCTTATACATAAAATATTGTCGGTTCAATTCGAATGTGTATTTATGAAATGAAATAATATTGACAAGCTTAGATTAAAGAATCACTCACTTCAAATTTTTGATTACAAAACAAATTAAAAGGAAAACGTTATGCTCAACAACCTGAAAATCAGAAATCGTTTGTTGCTTGGTTTTGGAATTGTTCTCTTTTTTTTAATAGGAATTAGTTTCTTTTCCGGCAACAGGATGCAAATGCTATCAGAATTAACCGATAAATTACATAAACATCCCTTAACCGTTAGTAATGCAGTTTTGACCGCCAACGGTGAAATAATTAAAATGCACAGAAGCATGAAAGATGTGGCGCTCGCGAAAAGCAACGAGCAAATAGATAATGCAGTTCAATCAGTTAATCAGTACGAACAAAATGTTTTTGAGCAATTCAAAATAATCGACGAAAGATTTTTGGGCGATAAAAGTATGGTCAACGATGCTTTAAACGCCTTTAAAGGTTGGAAAATAATTCGCGATGAAGTAATAAATCTGAAAAGAGAAGGAAAAGTTGATGAAGCCGCTGCCATTACAAAAGGTAAAGGCGCTGATCATGTAAGAAAATTATCAACAAGCATTGACGCACTAAGGGATTTTGCAATAAATAAAGCTATCCAATTCAAAAACAATGCTGCGGAAACCGGTGATGTTACTATTACCATTACGATGGTTATTGCAGGTATTGCTCTTCTTAGCGGTATTTTCATTGCTCTCTTTATCACAAACAGCCTTGCAAAACCACTCAAACTGGTATCGGAAAGAGCCGAACAACTACGTTCAGTTTGCATTACAAATTTGGGCAAAGGGCTTAACGCTTTAGCCGTAGGTAATACAAAAGTTAAAGCTGAATACAGCACGCCTCTCTTAAACATAGAAGCAAAGGACGAGATAGGCGATTTGGCCAGGAGTGTTGATAATATAATCAAGCAAGCCCAAGGAGGAATCGACTCGTTTGAAGAATCTAGAAAAAAACTTGAAGATCTTACCAGTGAAACCAATAGCTTAATCACAAATGCAAAAAACGGCAATCTCGAAAACAGGGGTAATGCTGAAAAGTTTGAAGGTACTTACAGAGAGTTACTTTTCGGCATTAATGAAACATTGGATGCAATCGTAACACCTATTAAAGAGGGATCGGCTGTACTTGAAGAAATGTCGACAGGTGATTTAACAGTAAGAATGACGGGTGAATACAAAGGCGATTATCAAATAATAAAGAACAGCATTAATAAACTTGGTGATTCATTAGGTAATTTACTTCGCAAGGTATCTGATTCCGTGCAGGCAACTGCTTCTGCAAGCGCTGAAATTTCATCCAGCTCAGAAGAAATGGCCGCCGGCACGCAGGAGCAAAGCGCACAGACTACAGAGGTTGCAAGTTCGGTAGAAGAGATGACCTCAACAATTATGCAGACAACACAACATGCAAATACCGCTACCGAAAATGCCAAAAACGCAGTATCAATTGCAAACGAAGGGGGCAATATAGTTGAACAAACTGTTAGCGGTATGAGAAAAATATCGGAAGTTGTGCAACAAGCTGCTGTAATAGTTCGTGAGCTCGGTGACAACAGCAACCAGATTGGTGAAATTATCCAGGTTATAGATGACATAGCCGACCAAACCAACTTATTAGCTTTGAACGCAGCTATTGAAGCCGCGCGGGCCGGTGAGCAAGGAAGAGGTTTTGCCGTAGTAGCAGATGAAGTAAGAAAGCTTGCCGAAAGAACTACGAAAGCAACAAAAGAAATTGCAGATATGATAAAGAAAATTCAGCTAGATACCGGCAAAGCCGTAGATTCAATTGAAGCAGGAACAAGAGAAGTTGATAAAGGAAAAGAATTGGCCCAGAAATCCGGCACTGCGTTGGGACAGATTATACAGGGCGCAAATGAAACGGTCGATGTAATTAACCAGGTTGCTGCCGCAGCGGAGCAACAATCAAGCGCTGCTGAACTGATTAGCAAAAGCATAGAAGGAATCAGTAGCGTAACACAACAGTCGGCATCTGGAACTCAGCAATTAGCAAATACAGCCGAAGACCTTAACAAGCTTACCGATAATCTTCATCAACTTGTGGCCCAGTTTAAGGTCGACATACATTCGCATCAAGATGAAAATGCTGACAGTACATTATCGGTTAGGTCAAACGGAAGACTAGTTAATTATTAAAATAAATCTAACTTGGCGGAATTATTATAAATAATCCTCCTCTCTTTAAAAGTAATTGTTATTGGAGATTTTAATGAATATTAGCAAGTATATAAAAAGCGATACCAGCGAGCTTCTTCAACTGGTGAGCTTCAGAATAGGTAAAGAAGAGTTCGGTGTTAATATACTGGACGTACAGGAAATTATAAGGATGATTGAAATAACCGAGATTCCTGATTCGCCTGAATTTGTAAACGGGGTTGTTAACCTAAGAAGCGAAGTAATACCTGTTGTTGATCTGCGGGTTAGACTTGGTCTTCCAAAGTCTGAGTGTGATAATGAGACAAGAATAATTGTAATGGACTTATCGGGTAAAACAATCGGCTTTGTGGTTGATGAAGTAAGTGAAGTATTGAGGATACCAAACAATATTACCGAGCCCCCTCCTGAAATGGTACTGGATGTTAATTCAGACTTTATAACCGGAATTGGCAAAATGGAAAACAAACTTATAATTCTTCTGGATTTGGAAAAAATATTATCTAAAGAAGAGCTAGAGTTAGTTTAGAAAAATTATAAAACCGGATTCAATTTATAGAATTTCATTAAAGGAACATTATGAATACTTTATACATTTACAAAAGCTATAGTAAGAATACCGTGCATTCTATTTTTTTAGTAATCTTTTTTATCGTCGGTTCAATGTTCGGACAACCTGGCGTAAACAATTGGAAAAATATCGCCCCAAACTTAACACTGGGCGGCAGCGTGAGAGTTAGAGGTGAAGTAAAAAACACCTTTGATTTCAAGGATAGTTATCAAGATTATTTTCTAACTCAGGTTAGATTAAACTTCCGTTGGGAGCCTGCTGATTTTCTTTCGCTTTTTGTTGAAGGACAAGATTCCAGGGTTTTTGGCGAAGAAATTAATTCAGTACCGGGAATAAATAAAGATGCCCGCCCAAATGTTTTTCAAGATAATTTTGATTTGCACCAGGCATACTTAACAGTTAACTTAAATTCCATTCAAACACCGCTAAAAGTAAAGATAGGAAGACAAAAGTTTAATTTCGGTGCCATGCGGCTGGTTGCGTCACTGGAGTGGGTTAATACGGCTAGAGTTTGGGACGGTGTAAGAATATCATTCGGAAATCCAAAAGAAAGAATAATTGAATTGTTCGGATCAAGAGTTGTACCCGTTACTCCTAATTCTTTCAATGACTATTCAAAAACAAAAAGCAGGTATTTTAATTCCGGTTTTTGGGGAGCTTACTATAAGGACAAACAACTAATACCTAACTCACAGTTAGAAGCATACTGGTTATATAGGCGCGAAAATTCAGCCGGCGACGACGTACATACATACGGAAGCAGAGTTGGTTACAAATATAAAAAGTTTGATTTTAATTCCGAATTTGCCTTACAGTTCGGGGATTTTTCCGGTTTAGATCATAATGCCTACATGTTTCATGTTGAAGCCGGGTATTCTTTTATGTTGGTAAATAAGTCCAGGCTAGGCGTAACTTATAATTTCGGCAGCGGTGACGATAATCCGTCAGACCAAAAGCACAAAACCTTTGATAATCTATATCCGTTAAATCATGCATATTACGGCTATATGGATTTATTCAGTTTGCAAAACATTAACAATACTGAAGTAACATTCACAACGAATATCTTTGGAAACGTCGGACTTAGAATCGCATGGCATAAATTCTGGCTAGCAGATGCAGATAACGATGCATGGTATAACGCAGGATTGGCACCGGTAAGAAGAGGAAACGTCGGTAGTTTGGATTCCGAAGTAGGCGATGAATTTGACGTTACGTTTAAATACCCGTTGCTTAACAAGAAACTGGTAATTATCGGCGGGTACAGCAGGTTTATTGCAGGTAGTTATGTTGAACAAACCGGTAATAGCATAGACCCGAACTTTTTCTTCCTGATGTCTAAACTAAGTTTTTAATAAGTATTTTAACCTGAGCCCTCGAGATTATAAATCAATAATCTCGAAGGTTTTGTGAACTATTGATTCAGTAATATCTCTTTTAATTTTTCCAACTTGTAGCCGGATTTCTCGGAGCAGGACTTTATATAAACAGAAACTTCGTTTAACTTAGTAATGAATTTCTTCGCACTATCATCTTGTTCGTCAGCGGTATCGGGCTCTTCTTTTTGCGTTTCTTCAAGTATCTCACCAGTTTTTGTTACAACCTTTTTAGTCCCGCTGCTACCGATTAGAAACTTTAATAAAGCAACGGTAAAAAGCCAATCCGTTAATTCTTCGAATCGTTCTTTACTAAAGTAAACTATCTCTTTATGTTCATTTACAAGCAGAAAAGATTGAACATTCTCGTCATTTAAAATTTTATCAACCAGGCTGCCTTTTAACTCAGCTACAAACTCTGCTGCGTCATCCTTGGTTTCTATATCGAATATTCTTAATGATTTTTCCTCGTCGTCAAACAAAAGATTGTGGAAATCCAACAACACAATGAGCAACGTAAGTTCACGGTGAACACCAATCTCACCCCTTCCCAACCGGCGGAGTATTTCGGTTACCGGGGTGTTTAACTGAGTTTTATTAACAACATTTTGAGCAATATCTTTTTCATTGTAAAGTTTATTGATTTCGCTCAGCACAATAAACAGAAGCATTATCAGGAAGTTCTCTTTATAGTTGGCTTCCTCGCTTATTACGATTGAGCGATTCAGGGATACAAATTCCTGGTGTGTTGCTGGTGAGAAATTGAGAACCAACTCGGTATTAATCTTTTTAACCTGCGCTACAGTATTCCTGAATTCCTTTGTAATCTCTAAGTCGAGCTCCTCTTTCTTTATCACTTTATTAATTTCGTTTGTAAGCAAATGAAATTTGTTAGACACCGCTTTCAGCTCTTTATTTATATCCCCGTCCTCGGAAATATCCGTAATCAAGTTTTGTATAAGCTCCGCAACATCCCTGGTACGGAAAACATTTTCGAACGCTTCGTGCACGGGAGCTAAATGTATTTCATCCAGAGCATCCTTTATACTTGGTACTCCCCTGCCTTGTAGTTTACGGTATAACTCTTCGCATAAACCGCTTTCATCGTATATCTCCTCAAACCCCATCAGTACCCTGTGCTGGAATCCCTCAAGGTGAACGTAAAATCCCGAAGTGAGCATATCAGCTCCCTTATGTAAAAACTCGGTTTGCGAAGCGGAATCGGAACAAATGTAATAGAAGTGATCTTCATGGTTTATGGAAAGAGCTTCGCTGATTGTAATTGATTTCGTGGTTTTGTCGCCGTTGTTATTACTCACAAGTTTTGGTGTAGCTACATTAATTCTACCGTTCGCCCGCTCAAATTTATTGTTGTAAAGTACAAGGGCTTTTTCATGTTCATGTGCGTTTGTAAATGCAAAAACATTTTCGTTGATATTTCCGTATTCATCAAGGCAATCATAAAACCAGAAATTATCTACCTCGGCAAACAAGTATCTTTTTTTCGTTACCGGGAAAATCTCCCGCTCATGCCTTTCAACCAGCCAGGTTTTCGGCTCTTCATTATAATAAGCTCGCTGATATTCCATCCCGTACTTTTCGGTAAATCCTTCAATTTGCCCGTGAGCAAACATAGGCAAACCCGGTAAAGTAACCATTAAAGTCAGAACACCAAAGTATTTATCGTCGGTACCGAATTGCCTAATGGCTGTTTCTTCGTCGGGATTACTCATAAAGTTCACGTACCGTTTCAAAATTTCAGGTTCGAATTCCAATGTATTGGTGATTAGATCCCGATACTTATCATTCTCTTCTTTCATCATCATATGCATAAATGCGCTGTTATACACGCGGTGCATTCCGAGTGTTCGAACGAAGTATCCTTCCATAAGCCAGAAAGCTTCGGCAAGCAGAAGCGTTTCGGGCAAGTCGCGGTTTATACGATCTACTACTTCGCGCCAAAATTCTTCGGGAAACAACTCGTCGAACTGCTGCTTGGTTAAAGCATACTCGGCGCGCGAAGGAATATCGCCGCCTTTACCCGGCTGCGGATACCATAGCCTGGAAAAATGGCGTTTAGTCAATGTCATTGCCGCATCGAAACGAATAATTGAAGTACGCCGGGCAACGTCGAATATTTTTTGGATTACTGCTTCACGCACTTCTTTTTTGAGCATGTCAAGCTGAGACGTATCGTTCCATGGCATATTGGTTCCGTCGTTTCCGTGATAAATATATCTCGTATCACCTGTTC
>JANQLA010000327.1 GCA_028280855.1 Melioribacteraceae bacterium | reverse complement strand
CCATATACTTTTCCTTTAATGCCCGAAAGCGGTGTCATCAAAAGAGTTCCGCCTGATAAACTTTTTGCATCACCTAACGACGAAACATTTACATCAAAGTTTGACCCGGGCTTAAGAAAAGAATTGATTGTTGCCGTTACCATAACCGCCGCAACGTTGCGCGTTTTTAATTGTGCCTGAGGAACCGTAATACCAAAACGTTCGAGCATACTTGTAACGGATTGAACCGTAAATGAAGAACGGTGGCTATCGCCCGAACCCGCCAATCCCACAACCAGCCCGTAGCCGATAATTTGTTCGGAACTCTGATCACCAATAATTGCAATGTCTTTTATCCGCTGCGAATAATTAAATGTAGCAGATAAAACCACAAATAAGATTATGTAAATACTTTTCCTCATAGCTTCACCTAGAATATCCAGTGAAATAGCTTTGTTAACCAACCGGGACTTTGAACTCTATCAATCATACCGGATCCTTCCATTTCTATATCGAGATCGGATATGTTATAAGACATAACCTGGTTGTCGGCCATAACATCCGCTATTCTAATAGTTCCTTTTATTGTTACAAATTGTTCTTCGCCGTTAATAGAAATTCGCCTGTTACCGATTATTCGCAGGTTTCCGTTCGAATAAACTGAATCGATTGTAGCGCTTATTTTTGTGCGCACTGAGCCCGATGTTTTAGTGCCGCCTGCGCCCTGGAACTCGTTGCCAGAACTAACGCCAAGGTTGCCGCTCGGCAGTGCAGTGCCGTCAATTGTTCCGCTGCCGCTGAAGCTGATATCGCTTGTGCGCCCGGCGTTTGTTTCGGCGTTGTTCGAAGCCTGCGATTGTTCGACTACTATTATCGTTACCGCATCCCCAAGCCTCAACGCTTTGTTGTCGCTAAATAATGAGCTGAACGAGTTGTCTCGCATATCCTGAGAATACACTATAAGCGAAAACAAAAACATTATTATTGAAATTGTCGTCTTCATAAATTCACTCGATAATTAAAACATTTGAATTATCAATCACACGCACCTTGTATAACTTGTTGTCGTGTGTTTTTACTCTTATAATATCGTCTATACCGCCTTCCTGCCTAGCAACGGCGCTTACCTGTATATCAACATTTCCAGCAACAGAATGAGCCGTCAGTTTATCACCCGGCATTACAACGGGCATAGGTTCAATTGATTTTAATAACAACGGTTCACCTTTTTTAATATAACTTGCGGTCCTGTGATTAGTATAGTCATACAGTGCAACGATGGGTTCATCTAATGTTATACAGTTAGTCAATTTTTTTTCAAACTGTTCTGAGCTTAGTAACTCTCCTCGTTTAATATTAGCTTTACTAACTAAAATATATTTATAGGCTTTTACACGAACCGTAAATTTCCCGCTCCTCCTCGAACCGTTCCTTAAATACGTTACCGGTATATGAACAAGATTACCCATTATATTTGCAGCAGCGTTCGTATTGATTCTTAATTCTTTATACTTTGATTGATCCGATACATAATTGAAGCTCACTTTTTCGAATTCTGAAAGCTGCGTTTCTAAGTATGACTGAATTGCCGAATCCTGCGAACCTGCGCCAGTAAGAATAAGTATGATATTTAGTAAATAACTAATCACGGTTAACTCTTAAGATTATTTGCCATTGACATCATTTCTTCGACGGTTTTAACTGTTTTCGAATTTATTTCATACGCGCGCTGCGCCGTTATCATTGCGATCATTTCTTCAACAATATCAACATTGCTTGCTTCAAGGTATCCTTGGTGAATTTCACCGAAGCCGTTTGAGCCTGCATTACCGAATATCGGGATGCCTGATGATTCTGTTTCGGCGTACAAGTTGTCGCCCAAAGCTTTTAGTCCGCCGGGGTTCAGGAACCGAACAAGCTGTAACTGCTCGGCAACAAATGAGCTTCCGTCGGCTTCATGTATTGTAATAACCCCCTCCCTGTCAACAGCAATACTAACCGTATCGTCCGTTATCGCTACTTCTGGCTCAAGTAAATAACCGCTTGAAGTAACCATCTTACCTTCGGCGCTAACTTTAAACGAACCGTCGCGCGTGTAAGCAAATGTACCGTCGCCCTTTACAACTTGAAAAAAGCCCTTACCCTGAATTGCGAAATCGAATTGGTTACCGGTTGGCTGAATGTCGCCCTGCTCAAATATTTTCTGTGATGAAACCGGCTGCACACCGTTACCTATTTGAATTTCGTTACTCGAAGATGTTACTTCACCGGTTGCATCGCTTGTTGAATTAACAGGCACATCCTGGTACATAAGATCCTGGAACTCTGCTTTATTTCTCTTAAAACCGGTAGTATTCATGTTGGCTATGTTGTTCGAGATAACTTCAATATTAAGCTGCTGTGCATACATTCCCGAGGCTGCGGTTCTTAGTGATCTTGTTGCCATTATAAATTTCTCCTATCTTAAACTTTACCGATACGATTTGCGTTTTCCAGCGATTTGTCGATGTAAGTCACAATCTTAAATGAAGACTGATAATCTTTGTTCAACTTTATCATTGACTGCATTTCTTCTACCGGGTTAACATTTGAAGATTCCAAAAAGCCCTGCGCAATTTCATACTCATTAGGGTCCAACGTTACAAAGTCCTCATTGGGCTGCATAAAATAGTTGCTGCCCGCTTTACTCAAACTTTTTATATCCTCCACGTTAACGATATCGAGAGTGTTGACAGTCTCTTTTCCAACTTTAATTTCACCCGTTTTGGAGATGTAGATCATCTGGTTCTGTTGAAAAATGTTTTCGCCGAAGTTTATCTCTCCGTCCTGTCCCAAAACTTTGTCGCCGTTGTAATTAACCAGAATACCTTCTTCAGAAATTTTAAATCGTCCGTCGCGAGTTAAGCGTGTACCGTTGTCGGTTTCAATCTTAAAGAATCCTTCGCCTTTCAGAGAAAGGTTCAGCGGATTTCCTGTGTGTACCAATTCGCCTTGTTTAAAATCCGTTGATTGACGAACTTCAATTTGACCCTCGGCGCTAAGAATTTCGGAAAACGGTTCTTCGCGTTTAAAGCCGCTGGTGTTTATGTTGGCCAGGTTATTTGCAACAACACCAATGTGCTGGTTACCGCTGTGCAGGCTTCGTGCAGATAAATGTAATCCCTTGATCATTAAACTGACGCCTCCATTTTTTGTCTCATTGCATAAGAATTTAAACGGGATGCTAGTAAAATCTCTTCCTTTGCTATACTTAATTTTTTTGCTGCAATAATTATTTCTTTCTCGGGTTTATTCAGGTAGCTCGAAGTTAGACACAATTTTTTACGAATCATTTTTAAACGAGGATCAATATTTCTTACTAACTGCTCTTCCCGCAGTTGTTTAACATTTTCTTTCAGTTTAATCCTATTTTCAATTTTTCTCAGTTTCAATCTTCTCTTAATTATAACAGCCGACGCTGCAAGCGATGCTACGAGAAGTACAAGGACTTTTAATATTGTCGATACCGCAATTCCGTCATCCGAATTATTTTCAACATTTTGAGTTTTTACTTCTGCTTTTTTTACCACGGCAAATGTATTTCTTTTAGTCTTCTCCTTTTGTTGCGCCTCAACAATTTGCTGTTTAACCAGCGCTTTTACATCAACCGAATCTTTTACCTGGGCAAGCAAACAGGAAGTAATCATAAACGCAATAAATGATATAATCATTACCCGTTTCATTTTTTAAGCTTCCTCTTCAGTGGAAAATTCAATGTAACGGTTGTCCCTCCCGATTCATTGTTTGCTATTTTTACCGTTCCCTGGTGCAGCTTCATTATGTTCGAAATCATGCGTACGTTTAAGTTTACTTTCTTGCTTCGGTTATCTTGTGCATAAATGCTCAGCCTGTCAGTTACAACAAACTTCACACAAACGTTATCATCAAAAAGTTTGGTTTGAAGTAAAATGCCGCCGCCTTCCGATTCGGAATTTAATATTAGTCCGAAAAGATTAGATAATACCTGGTGGATATATGACTTTTGAGTTAACACAGAAGGTAGATTACTATCGAGGTCTAACAAGCATTCATAATTTTTGTAAGTTAACGAGGACAACACAACGTCGTTATAATCTTCTATTGCGTTATTAATATTGCACGGATAAAAAGAGTTTATTGCTGAGTTTGTACCTATAAATTTTGATAATCTCTTAATCACCGTTTCAATTTTTTTTATTTGGCTCGAAAGTGCACCGACGATTTTTTTATCAACATTTTCATACTCTTTATCTATAAAGTTCGCACAACTCATTATAACCTGCGCCGGGCTCATAACGTCTTCAACAATACCTGCCGTAAGTTCTCCTATCGCTGAGTATTTATAATCGTTTGTTAGTTTTGATTGTAATGCCTGAATATCTTCGAGGGCATTGCTCAAGGCCTTTTCTCGCCTGAATAAATCAATTTTATTCTGAATAGTCGATAAAAATATTTTTATCACTTCTATTTCAAACGAGTTTGATGATAGTGAATTAATCGGTGTTTTAACGGCGTACAATCCGAATGGTTTTCCGTTTTTAAAAAGCGGGAGAACAAGAATGTTCAATGAATTTGCAGGATTTTTAATTCTTGTAATATCGGGCAGTACAGAAATATTTTTTGATTCGAAGTTCCAATCAAATATCCCGCTGTTATTAGCTTTATTTATGAAATCAGTATAAGCCTGTTGTTTCTGCTTGCCTATAGGGACTAGGGTCATAGTGTTATCGAACATAAAGAAGAACGCGCCTTTAAGTGGAATAATTTGCTTTAGCGCTGTCCGTAAGCATTCCAAAATTTCCTCGAATGTCGTAGATGCTTCGAGATTATCATTCAGATTTTTAGCCACATAAAAAAAACGAATTCGCTTTTGCTGTTCTGCAGGTGAAAGCGATAATTCTTTTTTGTCGAATTCAACATTGGCCGCACTAATTGATTTCGCCGCTAAATTTTCCAGCGAATCTTCCAAAGTAGAATAGTGTATATATTTGTCTTTCAACACTTTCAATTCAACATCCCTGTAAAGTCTTTTTCATCACCGATTAAGCCGGTGTACTTGTTAATAAAATCCTCACGTCGATCTTTCCGTATACAAAGCACGTTAAACGAATCTTCATTTAGTTCAATTCCTTTTTCCCAAATCAGTTTATCCTGGTAAATTGATGCGGCTATGTAGTCAGCAAGATTAACAATTGCAGCAAGCATCGGGTCTTCTTGGTCCTTTAAAGGATCATGATGATAAATAGTAGATCTTATTAATGTGCCGGGAAGGTTCCATCGCCTCAATAGGCCGTCTGTTATCTGCGCGTGATCCATGCCAAGAACCATTCGTTCGGCTTCAATAAAACTAACAGGTTCGGAAGCCGCAAGTTCTTTTATTTCCAGGAAGCTGTTTTTAAAGTAACGAAATATAATCGATACCCCAATATCATGAAGAAAACCGGCGACAAAAGCTTCGCCGCTTTTCCCGTAACCCTGCTCCTCTGCAATCCTTTTGCTTAACCTGGCCGTCAACAAAGAGTGGTTCCAGTAAAGCTCCTGGTCGAAATGCTTTGAAGCCACTCCTTTAAACGACTCTAAAAATGATATAACAAACACGATGTGCTTTAATTCTGCATAACCAAGAATCATAATTGCAAAATCAAGCGTTGTAACCTCTCTGCTTAATCCGTAAATAGGTGAGTTTGCCAACGCTAAAACCTTTGTAATAAAACTTTGATCTTTTGTTATTAATTCCACAAGCTGCCGATTGGTTGTTTTTTTGCTATTTAACAATCTCAACGCTTCATTAACAATGTCCGGTAAAGCCGGCAAGTTATAAACCTTCTCTAATGTAGCTTCTATCTTTTCTTTTTTATTAACATTTAGTGATGTTATAGTATTCATGTTATCGGTTAGAATATTATTGATTCCATTTGTTGATTAAGTTTTTCTTCGTAACCGCTCAACATTTCATCAATGTCTTCAATTTTTAATATCTCTGCTGCTTTTTCGTCTAACATAAAATCCTCATCCCATAAAAACTTTCCAATTGCAAGTTGTTTAGTCGCGTAATCGGCAAGGTGAATTATTGAAGCAAGCTCTTTGTTGTTTTCCGCTTCCGAAGGATTATGGTGAAAAAGGATTGCGTCGCTAAGCGCCGAAGGCAGGTTCCATTTGTCACATAATATTTTTCCGATTTCCGAATGCGTTAAGTCGAACACCTTGCTTTCGGCTTCGGCATAGCTTACAAGATTTGTTGAAACCATGTCGTTGATTTCTATAAACTCTTTATTAAAGTATTTTTGAATTACAGATATACCGAGGTCGTGCAATAACCCTGCGGTAAATGCTTCGCCTGCTTTGGGATACCTTAAATCATTGGCAATATTCTTAGCAGTTATTGCTGTAATAAACGAATGCAGCCAAAAAGATTTCCTGTTCCAATATTTAGCGCTTTCATTACGGAAAGTATCCATTAAACTTAACGCTATTACGATCTGCTTGATCTGCTCGAAGCCAAGTACAAGTATGGCAAAATCAATGCTGGGTACTTTTCGCGGCAAACCGTATAAAGGTGAATTAGCAACCGTTAGTATTTTGGTTGTTAATGCCTGATCCTGGCTAATAATATTTCCTATTTCATGAGTCGAAGTCATAGGATCGTTAAGCAATTGAGTCAAACGCACTACTACGGTGGGAATAGGAGGGAGGTTCCTGATATTCAACAAATAGTTTTTACGTTTGTTTTTTAATGTGACGTCATCTTGTGCTATACTATTCATTTATTTTACCCAGCATTGATTTTAAATTTTCTATTATTTTAGAATGAATCTGCGAAATGCGCGAGACGGATATATCCAGCAATTCAGCTATCTCTTTATAGCTTAGGTGTTCGAAGTAATAGAGAGTAATTACCATCCTATCGCGTTCAGTCAGATTTTTTATAGCTTCAACCAGCAATTCTTTTGCTTCATCTTTTTCTGTTACCTCTTCGGGTGTTTCGGAATTGGCCGGAAGTATTTCGTAAAGCATGCTTCCATCTTCACTGCTTACAGGCTGGTTAATCGATACATTCGAATATTGAACCTGGTTGGGATCATCTCTAACAAGAACACGGGGTTTAATTTGAGCTTTCCTTAGTTCGTCTATTATTTTTCCTCTGATCCTTTGGATAGCATAGGTTTCGAATTTGGTTCCGTATTCAGGATCAAACCTGTCAACAGCTTCGTTAAGGCCCTCAATTCCAAACTGGAAGTAATCACGGTCGTCAAAAATATTCATACTGCCGAATTTTGAATGATGGATTACATAGTGTACAAGGTTTGTATAATTAAGAATAATTTGTTTCTTGAGGACTTTATTTGGTTTGGCTTTATATTCCGTCCATAGTGTAGTGGTATCCATTAGCTATTCCCACTTATTTTTTCTGATGCTTTATTTGATTTATTTAAGGCAGTCTTGTTGATTGACCTGATGAAGATAATTCCCAGAATTGAAAGCATAGCTGTTCCACAAATAAAGATTGCGAAAGATCGCAACAGTACATCCTGTAAAGGCATTTCTCGCTGACTGAAAAAAATAATTGCGAGAAAAAAAAACAGCAGCCCTATATTCATTATTATCTTGTTCATGATTGCCTTAATTGTGTTTGTAGTACAGTTTCAAAGACTATACCATTAATTGGGTTGCTAGATCGTTCGTTTTTTACAGTTATTGGCGGATAATTAGTTTGATTTGGAAGCCAAAGTATCTAAGACTGGTTAATATTAGCCATGTGTTTGGCGCCCGACAACGCAGCGCATATAGAATTGATCTGACTACAAACTGGAGAATCTGGGTAAGCGCCGACAAACAAATTCTGATCGATAATTGAGCGTCGAACCAATGGATCGAAGTTTACAAACCCAAGGTTGCTAATGGATATGTTAAGAAAATGTTGTAAAGCCGCATTTAGATTTTGAGCAGCGTTTTTGGCTTGCATTTCAGAATCACAATTATTTACTATCAAATAATTTTCAGCTTTATAATTCCCCCCGGCAAGCAGTTTCAAAACCGCGTACGAATCCATGATTGCAGTAGGTTCAGGCGTTGAAACAAACACGTTCATTAAAGATTTGCCGAGAAGATAAATTATTTCATTATTTATTCCGGCCCCGGTATCGATGATAACAAAGTTATAATTGTTTCCTATGGGGCTTAAATCATTTATAAAGCGGGCGATTACATCGATATTAATCTTAGGATAATCAAGCCGACCGTTATCGCCGAAAATAAAATCAATATTTTCACCTGTTGTTTCAATTACATTTTCGAGCAGACTTGTACCCCTAAAGTAATCAAGTATTGTTCTTTTGGCCGATACGTTAAGCAAAACATGAGCGTTCGAAAGGTTCGAATCGAAATCGACGAACAGAATTTTGTAACCGCTATATGCAAGAGTATGAGCAATATTAACTGAAAGAAATGTTTTTCCCGTTCCGCCTTTACCTGAAGTAAATGTAATAAAGTTATTCTCAACAGAATCTTCATTACGATCCAGCTTAAGGATATTGCTAAGCTTTGATAACTGCCCGCTCATACCATTACTTTCCCGGTGTATATCATATTAGCAATAAACTCGGAATCTGCAGATATTATATCATCCGGAATTACCTGACCGTTGGTTAAATAAATTATCGGTACGTTAAATTCAACCATTATGTTAAGCATATTTCCGAATGCAACGCTTTCATCAATTTTTGTGAATATCAACGAATCAT
Organism: Melioribacteraceae bacterium; assembly: GCA_028280855.1. Taxonomy (GTDB): domain Bacteria; phylum Bacteroidota; class Ignavibacteria; order Ignavibacteriales; family Melioribacteraceae; genus PGYT01. The sequence continues at coordinate 18,572 of JANQLA010000327.1, read as the reverse complement.
ATTTGTATACCTTAAACTTCTCCCCAATATCCATAAGGTTTTTGGTTGAAGCTGTTGAACTCATTACCAGGTACGTTTCGTCAACATTAATAGCATCCAGGAATTTCTTGGTATTCACAAGGTCTTTGTGATTTTTCTGACTTCTTCCGGCAGTATCAATAAATATTATATCTTTGCCCTTGAACTGCCTAATTAAATTAGGCATATCAGTAGGCTCATAGGCTACCAGCATATCAATATTGCTTATGTCCGAAAAAATTCTCAGCTGGTCAATTGCTCCAAGCCTGTATGTATCAATTGAGATGATACCGATATTCAAGTTATGCAGTATCTTTGATATAGCTGCCAGCTTTGCGATGCAAGTTGTTTTACCAACACCCGTCGGACCTACCAAGGATACAACTTTCGGTCTGCCGTTTTTCTCTATTTCGAAATGCGCAGTTGAAACCAACGAAGCGATCGTTGAAACAATATAGTTCTCAAGGTTAGTGTCGTTAATAAGGTTTTGCGTTTTTTTTAAGTGGCTTACTATTGTTTTTACAATCGGCTTATCAACTTCTTTATGAAGCAACCCTTCAATAGCTGTGTTCAATAATTCTTTTGTCAGCTTTGTGTTTTTCTTGAAGCTACTTATTTTTGCAGTGTCGAGCACATTTAACAAACTTTTTTCATTTTTTCTTTTCGTAATATTCGCTGAAAGCTTTGAGAGCTCAGCCTGAAAATCCATCTGCGGTTTTTCGTTTAAATCCACCAATCCCTGATCTTTGCTAGAAAATTTATCGGCTTCTTCTTCAATACCAGCAGTAATTTCGAAAAGTTTAACGCTCCCGTACTCAAGCTCCTTGTTAACAACACGTGTTCCCAGTATTATTGCTTCGTCGCTAAATTCGTCTTTCATTTGTTCGGAAGCTTCTCTCAATGTAGGGGCTAAAAATTTTTTAATTTTCATTTGACACCTCAACCTTGTCAATAAATTCTACTTCAATACTCGCCGGCAATTCCGAAAATGATAACACCGAAAATTCAGGGAACGACGAATTGATAAGCCTGTAAAAATATGGCCGGATAGTAGCCGAACAGATTATTACCGGAGTGAAGCCAAAGGAAACAAACTTGGATTCAACCGCTTTTAAATTCACATTTAACTCTTCAAGAGTCTGAGGGTAAAGTCCTAAGTTTTGCGATGCCTCCTGCTGGTTCTGCAACGATTCAGTTATCATCGCCTCAAGATTTTCACCGATAACAGCAGCATGTATTATACCGTTTGCGTCCTTGTATAGGTTGGCAATTGTTTCGCCAACTGAGTGACGACAGTATTCCGTAAGCACATCAATATTTTTGGTTACTTTCGAGTAGTCTATTAATGCCTCGAGTATTTGTACCAGGTCTTTAATAGGAACGTATTCCTTCAATAATGATTGTAATACCTTTTGTATGGTTCCAAGCGACAGTGTGTCGGAATTGATTTCATCAATTACCGCAGAATAATTTTGTTTAAGATTCTCAAGCAATTGTTTTACCGATTGACGGGTTAAAATTTTATCGAAATTCTTTTTAAGCGTTTCCTGCAGGTGCGTGGACAATACGGATAGCCCGTCAACAACGGTAAGTCCTACCAACTCTGCTTTTTCTTTCTCTTCCAGCGTAACCCAGTATCCGCCTAGTCCGAATGCCGGATCGGTTGTTGGGATACCCTGAACAGATTCTTGAACATCGCCGGCGTTCATTGCAAGGTAGCGGTCGGTATGCACTTCGTAATTCGCGACAACGTTACCTTTTATCTTTATAATGTATTCGTTCGGATCGAGCTGTAGATTATCACGTACCCTTACCGGCGGAATCAAAACTCCGTACTCCATAGCAATGTACTTTCGGGTAGAAGAAATTTTGTTGAATAAGTCCCCGCCTTTGTCTTCATCAACAAGACTAATAAGTCCATATCCTATTTCAACTTCTATCGGATCAACCTGCAAATATTTTTCAAAGGTTTCTTCATGAACTTCCGCTTCTACTTCTTCTGTTTCCTCAACTTCTTCTGTATCATCTTTTCCAGCTCCGGATTTAAAGTATGAAGTAACACCTAATATTGTTCCTAGAAGCATAAACGGGATAGTTGGCATGCCCGGTACAAAACCAAATAATACTATTACTCCCGCTACTGTTGCAAGCACTCTTTTGTTGCCAAGCAACTGCGTCTTCATCTGCGAATCGAGCGGGGTACCGGCTGCGCTTCGCGTAATTACAAGACCCGCGGCAGTAGAAATTACGAGCGCAGGAATCTGGGAAACAAGTCCGTCACCGATCGTTAGAATTGTGTATGTTGTTAAAGCATCATCGAAGGCCAACCCTTTTTGCGCAACCCCGATAATAAACCCGCCGATAATGTTTATCGCGTTTATCAACAGCCCGGCAATGGCATCGCCTTTTACAAACTTACTCGCTCCGTCCATCGCACCGTAGAATTCTGCTTCGCGTGAGATCTTATCCCTGCGTTCCCGGGCATCGTCTTCGGTTATCAATCCCGTGTTTAAGTCGGCATCTATTGCCATTTGTTTACCCGGCATGGCGTCAAGCGTAAACCGCGCCGATACTTCGGATATACGACCAGAACCTTTGATAATAACTATGAATTGAATTATTACCAGGATAATAAAGATGATAAAACCGACAATGTAATTACCGCCGACAACAAATTGCCCGAATGATTCAATTACTTTTCCGGCATAGCCTTCAATAAGTATAAGTCTTGTAGAGCTTATGTTTAACGCCAGTCGGAATAGCGTTACAACAAGCAATAAACCGGGAAACACGGAAATATCAAGCGGAGATTTTATATACAGCGATACGATTAAAACTAATATTGAGATAGTGATATTCAACGCCAGGAAGAAATCGAGAAAAAAAGCGGGTAAGGGAATAAGCATTAAGCCCAGCATAAAAATTAGGGCAAATGCTAAAATTATATCGCTATTTTTTCCAAACGCCTGCATTTATACAATGGACTTCTTTTTAGTCTTTTTAAGATTATATATGTACGCTAGAATTTTTGCCACAGCATGGAATAGTTTTTCCGGTATCGTATCGCCAACTTCACACAATTTGTAAAGCGCTCGGGCCAATTCCCGGTCTTCGTGAAGAGGCACATTATGCTCAACTGCAACTTTTTTGATCTTTTGTGCTAATGTATCAACGCCTTTTGCAACAACTGTTGGCGCTGAATTTTTTACCGGGTCGTATTTAATTGCAACTGCGTAGTGGGTAGGATTTGTGATAACTACATCAGCTTCCGGTATATCCTGCATCATTCTTCTTTTAGCTGCTTCGAACTGTAGGCTTTTAATCTTGCCTTTTATTAGCGGATCGCCTTCGGTTTGCTTGTTTTCTTCTTTGACTTCCTGTTTGGTCATCATCATATCCTTGTTAAACTTATAACGCTGGAAAATAAAATCGGAAGCTGCTATCAAAGCATAAAGCAAAGCTACTTTCCAAATCAGTGAATAAGCGCCGTCGATCATGTTGGCAAGTATCTCGACTACAGTGTAATCAACTAATAGTATTGATTCGCTTACAAGATCATCCATTATTAAGTAGGTGAATCCACCAACTAAAACTAGCTTAACCAGTGTTTTCAACAATTCAACATAGGAACGCGACGAAAAGAATATATTTTTGATACCTTTTATAACATTAAACTTGTTGAACTTGGGCTTAAAGGCCTTAGGACTAATCTTAAATCCAACCTGACTTATGTTTGCAGCAAGCCCAACAAGCATTAGTCCAACCAGGAAAGGTGAAAGAGTAAGGAAGAAATACAAAATCGCTTTTGCCATGTAAAGCTGCAGCACGCTAATATTAAGCTGTAATTCGTTTAGCGAACTAAATATAGTAGTTGCCAGGTAAGATAAGTTATCGCCCAGCAGGTTTCGGGCAACGTAAAGTATTATCATACCTGACGAAAAAACAGCGAAGGATGAAATCTCGGTGCTTTTTGCTACCTGACCTTTGTCACGCGCATCCGACAGCTTTTTACCGGTCGGTTGTTCGGTCTTCTCCTGGCCTTCGTTCTGCGCCATATCAGCTTCCCATCGCTTTTACAAGGGTTAACAATTTGTCTTCAAAATCGTATAATAAATTTTTTATCAGGTTCACATATAGCGGAACAAGCAACAATAAGATTAAAAATCCAACACCTATTTTAATCGGGTAAGTAACAAAGAATACCTGCATCTGCGGAATAATCCTTGCCAATATGCCTTCGGCAATATGAATTAAAAAAAATGAAACAAGAATAGGAGCCGCAATTTTAACAGCAATAATAAAAACAGCGGCAGAATATTTAATCAGCAAATCCAGAACCGTGCCGGTTATAGTTACTTCGCTAAGAGGAATAACACGAAATGAATACGCCAAGGCTTGTATTACATAGTGATGGCCGTTTATTATAAAAAACATTAGCAGCGCTAAAAAATAAATTAGTTGCCCTATCACATTCCCGTTACTATCGTCAACGGGATTAAAAATTGTGGCCATCGCAAGCCCTATGTCAAAACCAATAAGGGTTCCGGCAAAATTGATCCCGTAAAAAATAAAATTTAGAGTATAACCGATAATTAACCCTGTAAAAATCTCTTTAATTGCATTTACGGCAATCCACCAAACATTAGGCTCAATAACTATTTCAGGGCTGTTAACCGTGTTAAAAACTATGTAAGCGATTATAAATGATATAAATACTTTTGATACTGCGGGTATTGCTTTATGACTGAAAACAGGCGCGGCCATTAAGGCTGAAAATATTCTTAGAAAAATTAAAAATACAATCAGGAAGTCTGTAATAAGTATATCTGTCATTATATCACGCTATCAATCATTGCAAATATCTTTTGAGTAAAGCTTACCAGCTTTTCAACTATCCAGGGAATTAGCAGTATAACCGCGAGTGCAGTAAAAAGTATCTTCGGTACAAAGGTAAGAGTCATTTCCTGTATTGAAGTTGCCGCCTGAAATACCGAAATAAAAATTCCGACTACCAGTGCTACGCTTAGAATCGGTAACAGTATTATAAATACCGTATAGAATGTTTCGGTTAATAATTCTATTACAATTTCTTCCGTCACTAAACAAAGCTCCTTACGATTGATCCGATAACCAAATTCCATCCGTCCACCAGAACGAAAAGCAAAATCTTAAACGGCAAAGCTATCATCATTGGAGGTATCATCATCATTCCCATCGAAAGCAGGATGCTCGAAATAATCATATCGACCATGATAAACGGTACAAACAGGAAGAAGCCGATAATAAAACCGGTTCTTAACTCACTCAATACAAAAGCCGGCACCAATATATATGTCGGAAGCTCATATCGAGTTTCAGGCTGCTCCATATCAGATAAACTAATGAACAATTCCAGGTCTTCATCGCGAACGTGCTTGAACATAAAACCTCTTATCGGTTCGATGCCTGCCTCATAAGCTTGCTCGACATTCATCTTGCCGTCCATTAGTGGTTTTATTGCCTTGTCGTTAACTTCGCTCCATGTCGGAGCCATAATAAAAAATGTTATGAACAGCGCAATCCCTGCCAATAGTTGTCCCGGCGGCATTTGCTGTGTACCCAAAGCGTTCTTTAAGAAATGGAATACAATTATGAGCCGCAGATAAGCGGTTGTCATAATCAAAAGAGACGGCGCCAGTGAAAGGATTGTCATCATCAATAAAATCTGTAACGTTACGGATACGTCTTCAGGGCTATCCGCCGTACCGACATCTATACCTATTTTGGGTAACGGGATAGTTGTATTCTGTTGCGCTTTGATTTCGCTTGCGGTTAAAATAAGTAACAAAAAAAGCATCGCTATTATCGTTTGAACTTTCACTTGATACCTAAGTTCTTTTTGAATACGTCGCTAAAGCTTTCCTTTGTCATAAAGGGCTCATTACTCATCTGCTCTTTATAGTCGAACTCTTTGAGGAGAGACATCGAGTTGTCCGTCATTCCGACTAATAAAACTTTGTTCTGCACTTTAATAAGTGTGATGAATTTCTTGGGCATTATTGTCTGGGTAGAGAGAACTTCGACACCGTTTAATTTAGATTGACCGGGATTTAGTCGAAAGCCTTTGCGCTTAATAAAAAATAACACTCCGTAAAGGAGAGCCAAAATAAGAAGCAGGGGTACAAAAGCCTGGATCAGTTCGGATAAGCTCATTTTTCCAGTCCGTTCAACAAATCGGTATTCTTATCGAGATTCGTAATCCTTATTCCAAAATGCTTATCGATCACAACCACTTCGCCTTCGGCAATTTTTTTGTTATTTACAAAAATGTCTACCGGTTCGCTGGCTAGTTTATCAAGCTCAATTACATACCCTCTTTCAAGCTCTAGTATATCTTTAATCTTCATTTTTGTTCTTCCGAGCTCAATGAACAAGTTCAAGTACAGATCCTGTAGGAACTCCAACTTATCTAACGAGTTGCCTGCCGTGTTTGTTGATTCGTCGAACTCTTCAAAATCGGCAAGCGCACCCACGCTTGTTGTTTGGTCCTCTGCCGCATCAGGATTTGAAAACCCGCCCGGCAAATTTGATTCCGTAGTATTTCCGTCGCTTGTTAAATCTTCGTTTATATTATTTAATTCGTCAGACATTTATTCCCCTGAACCAGATTATTAAAAAATTTTATGGGTTATTTTAATTGCTTTTTTATTGTTCGAAACACCCACCCTGCCGTGGAAAAGTGTTTTTTCTTCTATTTTTACTTTAGAGTCTTCAGTGATTTTTGTTTTGAGCTTTATAATATCGCCTTCCGACAGTTCCAAAAGTTCATTCATCGTAATTGCAGAGCTTCCAAATTCAATTCGTACCGGTATTGTGGCCTCGTATATTTTATTTGATAATATTTCCTGCGAAGTAGTTCCTTTATATTTGGTAGGCCGGATTGTCGACATTTTTTGAGATGACAGCTTCGCCAAGATTGTGTCGAAAGCATAAGTTGCAAAACACGCATTCATTAAATACGCTTTTTCGCCAAAAGTAATTTCGAATGATATCAATAAAACTGATTCACTTGGACTGGTAATCTGTGCAAAATCAACATCCGGTTCAAAACGATCTACAACAAACTCGTAATGATCAATTATCTGCCATGCTTTCTGTAAATCCTGCATTATTCTTTCAACAACCACTCCGATAATTTTTTGTTCTATGGGGGTTATAAAGTTGGTAGATTTCTTTCCCTCACCGTTTCCACCAAGTAATCTTTCAACGAGAGTTAGGGCAAGCTCGGGACTAAGCTCAAGTATTCCTTTTATATCGGTATCCGTTATATCAAAGGTAAATAAGCAAGCAGGATTCGGAACGGATAGAACATACTCGGAATAATAGATTTGATCAACACTTGTTATGCTAATATTTACTATAGTTTGCAGTTTTGAAACCAGGAACGAACTGAAACTTTCGGTAAAATTTTCGTGAACGTTGCGCATTGTACGGAGCTGGTTTTTTGATATCCTGTTGGGCAGCCTGAAATCAAACGGTATAACTTCTTTTTGATATACCTTATCCTGCTCCGGACCTGCCCCGCTCTTTACGTTATTGAGCAGCTGGTCAATTTCCGATTGTGATAATAGTTCGGCCATCTTAGTTAATTATATATTTACTGAAATAGATTCGGTTTATTTCAACATCAGGTAAATAACCTTCTACCCTCTCTTTTATCTCAACTCTTAAACTGTCCTTAAATTCATTGCGGCTTAGGTCATGGATCTGCTTACTCGACAGCACAGATATTACAAGATCTTTTACCATTACATCCTTGGCAACCATCTCCTGCATATTTGCTTCGCTGTTTAAGTCGAAAGCCATTGACGCCAGTAACAATTGTTCCCCTGCAGTATTTGCAGGATTGACTATGATATCGTCAATATTATGAATGAACTTCCCGTATTCTTTTGATACTGGTTTATTGTCGTCTGTTTTTATAGAATCGAGTAACGCTAAATCGCCAAGTACAGCTTCTGCCCTGAATTCTTCTTTGAACCTATCAAGCAGAATATTCGCTGTTATGAAGTAAACAACCACGAGTTGGACGATAAAAATCGGCAATCCTATCATTAAAATTTTGCTCATCGATGATTTACTTTCTTCCGCCATAGTCCTGTCTCACTTATTTTTTACTTCTATTCCAATTGTTATGCCATCAGATTTATTTGTATTAAGCAAAAAAATGAGATTTTTGAAATAAAGCACTGGCTAATATTGCACAGTTGGTTGATTGCGGATTAAGTCGGGGCACGTTACTCGCAATTAGGTGTTCACGTTGAATACTGATATCGGGAGGCTGGAAAAGGAAAACATCTATTATCGAAATGGAAATATTGATGATAAAGTAAAGCCAAATAGTTCCCGAATTACTTACTCAATATTAATTAGAGGGATTATGGTAAAACCTTAGAGGTAGCAATGCAGAGCATAATAAACCCGCATTTTGTTAAAGCTTTCTTAAAATAGTATCTCTAAGAGATGTCCTTTAAACCTTCAAATTAAGCTTAAGAAGCCCTGTCGTTTCAGTCCTGCAGTACTTGAGGCTTCTGATGAGTTTCCGTTTTGTTATTCACAACTCCAAACCGTTATAATAAGAAAAAGGAGAATCATACGGTTCTCCTTTTTCTTTAGCTGCTTTAGGGGGTTATTTATCTAATTGCTGATTAGGCCATTCTTATTATCTAATCAAGTTGGTAATCTCTTGCAACAACATATCAGCAGTAGTTATCACTCTCGCATTCGCCTGGAAACCACGTTGCGAAACTATCATTCTCGTAAATTCCTCGGAAAGGTCAACATTCGACTGTTCCAATGCGCCGGATTGAACTGTAGTACTGGTTTCTTCACCCAGTTCGCCTATCCTGGGATCGCCCGCATTTGCGTATGCTGAATAAAGATTATCACCTTGCGAAATAAGACCGTTCAAGTTAGGGAATGTAGCTACCATTATTTGAGCAAAAGTGCGTGAGTCACCATTTGTAAAAATTCCCATTATGTTTCCGTACTGGTCAATATTCAAATTGCTTAAAGAAGCTGATGCGGAACCATCCTGACTTAATGCGGAAACAACAGAGCTTGAGTTGGTTTGAGTTACACCTGAAAACCCACTACCGAAATCAAGTGAAATATCCATTACATTTGCTCCGCCGGAAGGTGTAAAAGGAAGTTTTGGTTGTGCAGGAATTATATTAGCAGGATCTAACGTACCATCTGCATTAAATTGAAGCGTTCCGGATTGAACAACATCATTACCGTTAAAAGTACTTGTTCCTGGAACAGTTGCAGCCCACGCCCAAGTCCCGTCGTCGGCAAGTTTAGTAAATTGTAGTGTCACCTGGTGAGATGTTCCCAGTGAATCAAAAACTGTTACCGAACCACTTACAATGTTTGGTTCTCTGTTACCGTCAGCCGAAGCGCCAAGGGTAGAAGTAGTGGTGTTATTTGTAATATTGCTTATATCAAATGTAAAATCAATGTCACCGGCAGGAGTTCCAAGAGCTGCTGCTGTAATTCGATTATTTGTGCCGTCAAATAAAGCAGCGGTTGCACCTGCGGGATCGATATAATAATTTCCACTACCGTCGTCCACAAATTCCACTGTAGCTGGTGTTCCGGGACTGGCTGCGTCTTCAAAATCACCGCTGGCGAGAATAGTAGCCGGATCACTTTCTTCAAATATCTCGTATGAAATATTGTACTGATTATCCGCAATTTGGGTGTAGTTCATTCGAAGAACAAACTCCTCGCCGAATGTATTATATATTTTTGTATCTGTGGAATCTACTGTGGGACTTAACGGATCGTAAGTAACATCTCTTAAGTTACCCCTCACAGTAACTAATTCTGATCTTGTTAAGTCGGAGTCGTTTTTCAAGTTGCCTCCCCAGTTGATAGTTTGGGTAGCGACAGCAGGTATTTTAAGATTTGTATCTACTATAATATCTTCAAGATTATTTCCCGGTGGAACTACTCCCGACTCATTAGCAACTTTACCTTGTACTACCGCACCGTTCTGCGAGTTGACCAATTTTCCGGTTGCGTCAAATGTAAAAGCGCCTGCTCTTGAATAAAATGTTTCACCATTACTCTTTAGAACAAACATGCCAGGCCCTTGTAAAGCCATATCTGTTGTTATACCTGTTCTTTCAAATGTACCCTGGTTCCAGTTTCGGTCGATTGAATTAATTTTCATTCCAAGACCAACCTGGAACGAGTTCGTTCCACCCGATGTGTCAGTAGGATTTGTACCTGCCTTAACGAATTGATTAAAAGTATCACTGAATGTTACGCGTGAACCTTTAAAACCGATTGTGTTAACATTGGCAATGTTATTACCTATTACATCCATCATTGCCTGGTGATTTCTAAGGCCTGAAACGCCTGCGAATAGTGAATTTAGAAGTGCCATTATAACCTCCTAAGGATTATTATGTTAAAGTCGTTGGCTCAGCTTCTGTCGGTCGGCTGAACCTGGAGCGTCCTTATGAGGTCCCGCTCCGGTTAATTAAATAAACTTGCTAACTGCGTTTATGCAAAAACAACGCTGTCAATATTTGTAAAAACATTTTCTTTGCTTTCTTTTACATCCATTGCAGTTATTATCGTTTTATTAGTTACGTTTACAATGAATGCGGTGTCGTTCATCATTACCAAAGAATCTTTGGAGCCCTTCAGATTTGCTTTTTCCACTGCACTATGAATTTTATCGAGTTGCATTTCGTCGAGCTTAATGTTGCGGGCCTCCAGTCTTTTCATGGCATGATTGCTTATCTTTAGCTTTTCAAGCTCCCGGCTAAATATTTCGTCGAAGTTCGACTTTACCTTTCCTGCCGGCGGCTTAAAGCCATTGTTGTTTCCAACAATAGGTACAAAGGGTACGTTTACTCCGTTTAATTCCGCCATTCTATTTTCCGCCTTGTTGCGAACTAAAAATTTCTTGAATTTGTGCCAGGGCATATTCAACGCCGTCAACCATCAGCGTTGCGCCGTTTTCACCAAACTTAACACCTTCTATCGTTCCCATTATATGGCTGTAAACCGTCATTGGATTTCCGTTAGTTGCCGTTGCTTTTATTTCGAACCTGTATGCACCATGCGCTAATTTGTTACCATCATTATCGGTAAAATCCCAGGAAAGTTTAACATTGCCTTGCGATAATTTATCCGAATCAATTGTTCTAACCAGTGAGCCGAACTGATCATAAACATTGACTTGAACCGAGCTTGCATCTGAGGGTAAATCATATCCTATTGTTACACTATCCTGCCCGCTGTAAGTAGCAAACTGGCTGTCAAGCTTTACTTCTTTTCCAATAAGAGTGGCTGTCATAGTATTGTTAACAGACTGTGTAAGCAGGTAATTAGCATCGACACTTCGCGTTACATTTTCATTTAGGTTTGCAAGCTGCTCGAGCTGAGAGAACTGCGCTAGCTGAGCCGAGTACTCGTTGCTGTCCAACGGGTTCATTGGATCCTGGTACTTCATTTGCGCCATCATTAGTTTAAGAAAATCGTCTTTCCCAAGTTCCGATTTTCCTGTTCCGTCGGGGGAAGTATTATAGTTATTCTGGGAATTAAGAATGTTGGTTACTTCAGACATATTTTCTCCTATGCTACAAAGTCGTAGGTATTGTAGCCCATGTTTTTAGGAGTTTCCTTCTCAATGTTATTTTCCAACTCAACTTCCGTGTTGTGCTGATTCTTCTTTTTATTTCTGAAATACCTATTGCCCTTATCATCAGAATTTGCAAGCGATACATTCAGATTTTGGGGCTGTAAGCCTTGCTGAATCAATGATTGCTTTAATTGTTCGATATTAGCCTGTACAGTCTGACGAACAACTTCGTTTTCAACTTCGATATGTGCGTTAACAGCATTATCTCTTACTTCCAATGCAACGTCAACTTTTCCTAATGATACCGGGGTAAGCTTTATTTTAAGCGCCTGAGTTTCCCTGCCTGCTATTGCCGCTGCTATTTTTGAGTTTACGCTCTGAAGTTGAACATCTTTAATAACCTCAACCCGTTGAGCAATATCTGATCGTAATTTCTGTTCAGTGTCCAGGGCTTTATCGAATGACAATTCATTAAATCCGCCTGGTTTCATGTTATTAAGTTCTGATGCCTTAGCCGTATCAGCAAAACTACCGCCGCTGTTGTTTGTTCCGCTATTCGAATTAAACCCGGAAAAATTCTCATCGCCCTTAATCGAAGAAACAACTGACTTTGTATTAACTTCTACGTCACTGCCGGATAAATTTACTTCTCTGTTCATACTTTGAGATAGATCTACAATCTTTGGAGCTTCGGAATTTACCTGAGCCTGTAATTTTTGCTTTTCACTTGTTTGTAATGATCCGGTATCAGTCCATTCTAATTTCGGATTACTTCCGCTTAAACTTGGTTTCTTTACGCTGGCTAACTGATTTACCTGATGCTCACTGTTTTCTGCTTTATTCACCATTAAATTTGATTGTTTGGTATTGTCCGTACCTATCGATTGATCAGTCTGTTCAGTTTGGTATAATTTCGGATTTTTTTCAACATTCTCATTAGCACTAAACTTTTCTACAGTTTCGCCAATATTCTTGAAACTTGTTCCTACATGAGCCGATGACTTCAAACTACTTGTGCCAAAGTCATTGGCGCTTCTCGGTACAACTTCAGAAGTTCCGGGTCTATCTGCCGTTATGCCTTTAAATACGTTCGAAATTGTGCCCAAGTCATTTATACTTTTAGTCGCTTCCATTCTACTCGTGTTCAGTTCACTTAGTGAGCTGTTCGGCAGGTCCTTTTGCGCGGCATTATTTTTCTCATTTATATTTAACCCGCTTCTCACTAAATCAGTTAAACTGCTGTTCAATTTTTTCGAGGTAATTTCAGGCTGTTTTGATATTAAGTCCTTTAGCTGGCTCTGCTTATTATCAACAATCTCCTTCTGATCTAGAATTTTTAAAATAAATTGTTTGCCGGGTTTCTCTTCTTGGGAGACTAATCTGAAAAGTTTTTCCGCTTCGAATGACAAGGATTGTTTGGCTACAACTCTCTCACTTTTATTATGAGTAGGTAGGTTAGTTTCCAAAACCGGTTTTGTAGAAACAAATTTCTGATTACTGCTTTTTTCAGTTCTCGCATTTGTAACAAACTTTTGTAGCAGATCCTTAATTTCTTCAGAGGGTTGCCCGACTGTTTTTAATTTGACAATTGCCGCGTTAAGCATTGGTTTTAGCTGCTCATCGTTTAGGACTTCATGCTTAATTGCTGCTGGATGATTATTGATTCTTGTTATTAAATCTTTTACGGCGGTAACAAAATCTTTATCTGTTTTCTTAAGGACAGATGCAAACTCGCTTCGTATTAACTTAACCGGTAATTTATCATTCTCCTTATCCGGCATCCTTGTTTCATTAACTGAATAACCTTTTGGCTCTGTTGTCTTCGGTTCCGGAGACACCGATTTATCAAAGTTAGCATCTTCGGCGGATATACCCTGTTGCGATAAGAGTGATTTAACAACAGTAGAAGTTAGCTTTACTTTCGTACTTTCGTCTGTTTTCGGCAATAATTTCAAAATTCTTGCTTTTATCTCGTTAACAATCTTCGGGTTTTGTAAAAGCGCGCTAATTTTTGATTCATTTTTAAAGCTGCTTTCAAATTCTTGAAGCTCCGGCAGAAGCTTTGAAATCAGGGAAGCATCATTTTTAAAAACAGATGTAATTTCTTCATCAGAAATTAATTTCAAAACGGTGGTATTTTTATTAAAATCATTTCTGCTTTGCGCAGTATCAAACTCATTTAACAACTTAGTTACATTTTTCTTTTGCAGGTCAGAAAGTTCTTTTACAAACTCTTCTACTTGCCGCGTTTTATCTGTTGTATTGGAAGTAATAATAATTCTTAGCTTATCTTTTATACTGCTTTCCAGCTCACTATTAGATTCAATTAAATTCAGTAATAATTCGGCTTGTTTATAAACAGTGCCGTGAGAAAGCAACTGCCTTAAGTTTTTGTTTTCAGGATTATCCGAAACAGTTGTAAAACTTACAGCCTCAGGTGAAGATTCTTTTTCAGTCAATAAATTATACTGATTAAAAATTTCCGTGAGAATTTCTTTTTGTTGACTCCCTAAACCCGAAAAAAGTTCATTCAGATCATTTGCGATATTTTCTTTTCTCGAGTAAACAATCCTTTCAATCTTATCTTTTACTTCAGTTGCTAATCCTGCTCCGGCTTTATTTAATATTTCCGTAAACTTAATCGAGTTGAATTCCTGTTGTGCGGTAATAGAAACAACAGATGAATTCCATTGCGTTTCGGCAGTGTTAAAATTAGTATTCGAAACAAAACTTATTTTTTCTTCCGCCTCTTTTACCAATAGCTTACTGAGGCTATCATTGAAAGAAGCAATATTATCGGAAGCTCCGGACGTTTCGAAAAATTCAATAAATTTATTTATCAAAATTTTATTTTCTGCAGGTAAAGCATTTATATCTAAGTTTAGCTGATCGGCAATTACTTCGAGTCGGTCGGTCAAATCATCTTGCGATTCGAAGAACTTTTTATTCGAATCTGTAATAACATTGAGTTTCTCAATTATTTCTTTTAATTCCACTTTAGCCCGGAAAGGAAGTTTTATTTGCTGCTTATTAATTACATCTAAGTTGTTTGCAAAATTTTCCAACCGCACAGCAGTTTGTTGAACCGACTCTTCCCGGACACTTACTGACTCATTGCCGATGCCATTTGCCAATACCGCATCATAGTTCTGTATTTCAAGAGCCAATGAACTCGTGTTATTATCGATTTTTAATTCAACCGGGCTTCCGTAATTAAATTTTTCGTTCAGTATTTGAAATACATCTTCAGCCGCTTGCTCGTGGTTAAGCGTTTCAATTTTTTGAGAATTGATTGTGATACTGTTCGAGTTATAAACAAGGTTCTCAATGAAATTATATACTGCTTCTTTATTCAACCTATAACCATTTGCAAAAACTTTTTCAGCCAGCGCAGTATCTTCAACTTTACCAAAAGCCAATGCATCGTCTTTTCCTATTCCCATCAAAAGGTTGCTGAACGAAGAGACCGCGGAGTCAACTTTGTTTATTGAACTGGGTTCGTTTACGTTAATGATGTCGGAAAATAAATACACAGAGTTCCCGAATTTTGAACTACTAAAATTGCTAGCCGGATTTGAGTTTGAGATGAATAGCGGATTAAAAATCATTATTTTGCTCTTTAGTAAGTCTGATAACTGTTTCGGGATTTAAGGAAGCCAAAATTTCAACTGTTTTTTTCTTTTTCATCCTGTATAAAAGATCCCTTGCCACATTATCGGAATATTTTGTAATTATTTTAGCAACTCTTTCCGGTTCCATTGCTTCGTATAAACTGCTTGTTCTTTTTACCCAGTCCTCGTATTCTTCTTTTTTGGTTAACTCCTCTTTCAATGCATTTTTTTCCTGAATTTGCCGCTGCTTCTGACTCTCTAAATTTCTTAACTTTGCCTTGAGTATTTCTATACTATCAAGAATGCTTTCATCAATCATAAGTCCTTTTGAATCTATAGCAATGTTTGTTTTTTTTACCGTCTCCAAAGAATCCTTATAGCCTTTACGAATTGTCAGTTCAATTTTTTCTTTGAGCTTAAAAATGTCTTCAAGCTCCATATCGCTTTCCAACACTGTTTGCCCGATCGGTTCCCTGAAATCAAATTTGAATATGTTCCGATACATCCCGTTTACGAATGCTATAACAACAGTAACCAAAAGAAACGTTACCGCGTAAACTGAGCCCGCTATTATTTTATCTTTCACTTTTATTTCCTGCCTGTTTTTTGAATTGCTAGTTCATCCAGCATTATGTTTTCTTTCTTAAGTTCATTTTGTAAAAAATATTCGTAGTGTTTTTTCTCGAGCAGATCGAACATTTTTTGTTCTTTGGTTTTGACAACCAGCTCATTCAGCTTATTTTGCCTTGTCAGCATGAGTGAATCAAGCTCGGCTTTCAACTGCTTTAATTTTCCGGCTAAAAACACTCCGTGTCTTTCGTAATAATGCAGCTTCGATGCCTTATAAGAACCTTTCGACAGTGCTTTTTTATTGTTGATAAACTCTTGACGCGTTTCTTCAATCTTATTTTTTTTTGCCTCGATCTTTAAATTAATTTCAGCCAGCTCTTTTTGAGCCTTTGTTTTAAGCTTATCTTTTATGTTACTTACCGCCGAGAATTTGAATTTAAATTTTGACATATCCCTGCTACATTAATGGTTCTTCTATAATACCGTTAAGCCTTTCCACTGTTTCGTTGTATAAAGTTTTCTCAAGCATATCCTGCTTAAGAAACGTTCGCAGCGAAGTAATTTTCGACAAAGCATGGTCAATCTGCGGGTTGCTGCCTTTTACGTAAGCTCCAATATTTATAAGGTCCTCGGCTTCATTGTAGGTTGCAATAATTTCACTAAAGTCCCGGGCTCTTTTGTAATGCTCCTCCGGTACAATGTCGTTCATCACCCTGCTTACGCTCTGCAAAGGATCAACTGCCGGGTACTGCCCCTTATTCGCCAACTTTCTCGACAGTACAATGTGGCCGTCGAGTATTGACCGGACTGCATCGGCAATTGGTTCGTTCATATCGTCGCCGTCTACAAGTACTGAGAAGAAACCGGTTATAGAGCCCCTTGGTGTGACTCCAGCACGCTCAAGTAATTTCGGAAGTATCGCGAATACGGACGGCGTGTAACCCTTTGTTGTAGGGGGTTCGCCAATAGTAAGCCCGATTTCCCTTTGCGCCATAGCAAAACGTGTAACCGAATCCATCATCAGCAAAACATCTTTCCCGCTGTCGCGAAAATACTCAGCAATTGTAATACCGATATATGCGCCTTTCATTCTTAGCAGCGCCGACTTGTCACTAGTCGCAACAACAACAACCGAACGCGCAAGCCCGTCTTCACCCAAATCTTTTTCAATGAACTCACGTACTTCTCTGCCGCGTTCGCCGATAAGCATGATTACATTTACGTCGGCAGTTGTGTTGCGAGCCATCATTCCGAGCGTGACACTTTTGCCGACACCACTGCCGGCAAAAATGCCAACTCTTTGCCCCTTACCAATAGTAAGTAAACCGTCAATCGAACGTACACCTGTTTGAAGCGGCTCTGTAATTCTCTCGCGCTCCAAAGGATTCGGGGGATCCCTGTAAATTGAATACTGCGTTGAATAATTAATTGGTCCTTTTCCGTCAATAGGATTACCTAGGCCGTCAATAACTCGCCCCAGTAATTCTTCGCCAACATTAACTCTAAAACTTTTACCCGTGGCTATTATTTCGCATGCCGGTGAAATATCATGCACTTCACCCAATGCTATCGAAAGCACCTTGCCATCACGGAAGCCAACTACCTCGGATGTGCAAACCTCTAAGCCGTTATGATCAATTACCCTGCAAACTTCTCCAAGCGAAACATTAGGGCCGGAAGAGATAATAATAAGACCGATAACATCTGTTACCTTGCCGTTCAGTTTGTAAATATCCGTTTCGGATATTAATGAATTATAATGGTCGATATATTTCTTCGCCAATGTCATTCGGTATCATTTAAATAATTCGATTCTATTTTTTGCTTTAGCTCTGCAATCTGGGTTGTTATCCGCGCATCAACATTACCGATATCAGATTCGATAAGACATCCGCCCGCGGCAACTTTATCGTCAGTCTCAAAATTTATTTTCGAGAAATTTTCATTGCTAAACAGACCTTTGCCGGAATCTTCCAGTAGTTCGTAATCCGACGGATTCAGCTTAATAACGATACTATCGGCACCAATAATTTTTTGCGATGCTTCAGTGATGCTCTTTTCAACAATAGATTTTTCAGTTATCTCCCGCCTTATTATTCTTTCGGCTATTTGAATCGACAGATCAACAACAATCTTTTCAAATGACTTTTCATATTCCGCAAAAGCATTATTTATAGAGTTAGATAGTTTTTCGAAATCCGAGTATTTGCTAAGAAGGTTTTGTGCGTATTTTGCCTCAAGTTCTGCAAGCGCAGCTTCTTTTCCATTATTGAAATACTTTTGCTGCTCTTCGGCAATTTTCTTTTTCCAGTAATCATCCTCCGTTTGCGAAACAACATCCCCGGAATCAAGGATATTCTGAAGCCTGATGCCGGCGGAAGATTTAGTTCTGCTTATTTTAACTACGCTAGACATAAATATCATCCGCGTTTCCACCGCGCAAGTTGAGCGATATTTCACCCGACTCTTCAAGCGACTTAACAACATCAATAATTCTTGCCTGCGCCGCTTCAACTTCTTTTAGTTTTACCATACCCATATATTCCAACTCTTCCTTCAATAAGTCCGAGGCGCGTTCGGACATGTTTGTAAATATCTTTTCTTTCAGCTTATCATCCGCAACCTTAAGCGATAATGTCAAATCCTTTCTATCAATTTCGCGCAATATCTTTTGTATATCTCTATCCTGGATATTTATGAGATCATCGAACAAGAACATTTGGCGTTTAACTTCA
>JANQLA010000308.1 GCA_028280855.1 Melioribacteraceae bacterium | reverse complement strand
CAATACTGAAAAGAGTAACCGCTCAAAACGGCAGTGCAACGGCTACCAACTTCAATATTGGAAAATATAAATACGATTCCAATAAGCGAGAGCTGGTATACAAGAATCAGGTTCAGAAATTAACCTCAAAAGAAAATGAGCTGTTCAAACTTTTGGCTATTCATAAAAACAATACTCTTGAAAGAACTATCGCTCTTAAAGCAGTATGGAAGGATGATAATTATTTTAACTCCCGGTCAATGGATGTTTACATTACCAAGTTACGCAGCTATTTGAAACTTGACCCGGATATTGAGATAGCAAATGTGCACGGGGAAGGATTCAAGTTAATTGCCGAATAAACCAGCAACAAATTATTATTTGATGGTGTTGAAATAAGCCTATGTAGTGATTACTTTTCGCAAAAAGAAAAAAAGCGTAAGGATTGTATAGATATGAACTCGCAACCATTAAGCAATGTTCAGGAGGAACTACTTAAATTGTACTCAACTGATCTCTCAGATGCAGAATTACATGAATTGAAATTGCTGCTCAGTAAATTTTATGCATTAAAAGCTTCTCATGCTGCCGATAAAATTTGGGTTAAGAAAAATTATTCTGACAGTATAGTTGAAGATTGGTTAAATGAAGGATAAGTTGAAGATCCTACTTGATACGAATGTTTTGTTAGTTTCTATCTCATCCAAATCAAAGTACCATTGGTTATATCAAAAATTGCTTAATCAAGAATTTGATTTAATAGTGTCCAATGAGATTCTCTTAGAATACGAAGAGATTATTTCTCAAAAGTATAGCAAGTTGGTTGCTAGGGACGTATTAAAATTTCTTCTAGTTCTTCCGAATGTTCATAAGGTATCGGTTTACTATAACTGGAACTTAATTACAGATGACCGTGATGATAACAAATTTGTCGACTGCGCAATTAGTGCCAATGCTCATCTGCTAGTGACAAACGATAAACATTTCAACAAGTTAAAAACTCTGGAATTCCCTAAGGTTCAAGTTATAGATATCAATACATTCTTTAAGCTGTTTGAAAATTCAAAATAACTGTCAAAATCTTTTTAAGTGAGTTTTTATTAGATGAATATCCAAATATTCGGCACCAAGAAATGTCAGGAGACGAAAAAAGCGCAAAGGTTTTTTAAAGAACGTAACATTACTTTTCATTATAGGGAGCTATCGGAAAAAGGAGTAAGCAAAGGCGAGCTCGATAATATTAAGCGAGTCTTTGATGCCGAAGAACTCATTGACAAGGAAGGCAAGCAGTATCGTAAACGAAACCTTGAATACATGATTTACAATACCGAAGAGGAACTTCTTGAAGACGCTTTGCTGTTTAAGACACCCATTGTGCGCAACGGCGGCAAAGTAACCGTTGGTTTTGAACCCAATGTCTGGAAGGAGTGGATAGAGGATAATGGTTAAAGGCTGCTGGTGAAAGGTTGCAGGTTAATTGTTACAGGCAGCCGGACTGGTTGTGGGATGGCTTTTTGTTATTATTTCGGTCATCTCGTCTTCGCTCGATAACCTGGCTTTAGTAACACTGCATCATATCTTAATCCCTAAAGACCGATATTGCAAGTTCATTGGCTAATGATAGCCTATTGTTGAGTAGTTACTTGGAAAACTAAAGTATAATTTTACGTTTCAGGAAGTCTTTTTTTAGCTGATCAGCATCTTTAAAGTGAATAGCATCCCAGCCCATGGATTTGGCGCCTTCCGCATATTCTTCAATATCGTCGATAAACAAATGCGCTTGAGGGTTTTCTTGCGTAAAGGCTTCAACAGCTTTATAAATTTTTTCTTCAGGTTTTACGGCACCAACCTCATGAGATAAAATAAGCTTATCAAAATGCAGCAGGAATTCGTATTGTTCCCAGCCATACTTTTGATGGATATAATTTGTATTGGATAGCAAAACAAGTTTATAGTTCTCTTTCAGTTTGGGAAGAAGCGCGGTGGTTTGTTTATTCTCTGTAAACAAGTCTGCATAAATACGGCAAAACTCTTCGTGTGTTACTTTGTGTTCGCACCAGTCGAGCATTATACTTAGAAACTCGTCCTCGTTTAATTCCCACCGTTCGTATTGACGATGAATGTGGTAGTTGTCTTTATATAAGTTATAAAATCTTTCGCCAAGCCCTTTGTCAATGGCATCAAGCTTATTTAGTATTCTATTGTAATCAAACGGTATTAGAACATTTCCAAGGTCGAAAACAATAACTTTTATTGCACGCATATATCCTCAAATAGATTGTATTCAAAA
Source organism: Melioribacteraceae bacterium (assembly GCA_028280855.1). Lineage (GTDB taxonomy): Bacteria > Bacteroidota > Ignavibacteria > Ignavibacteriales > Melioribacteraceae > PGYT01. The sequence goes on along the minus strand of JANQLA010000308.1, from coordinate 8,165 downwards.
CTATTAAAAATATTCCAATGAGTTATGCTATGCCTCCAAAATAATCTTGTGCTTAATAAATACATTATCTTGTAAACAAACTACGGGTAAATACGATTAAGACAGTCGTTTTATTATTTGTAAACATATTAATTGTATGACTTCAATTCTACAGTAGTACCCGTCGCCGTTGAAGAGCAACTCCGCCGGGGCAAGCGATTAACACGTCACCTAAATAAAATACAACTGTGATAGAATGGCTTCTTTCACAATTTTCGAAGTGAGTGATTTTTACGAACAATGATCCTGCGCCCTCCAGCGGGACAACCCGTCAGGCGTAGTGCTCCTTTTGCACGCAGACGGATTCTACAATAGTACGATTAAGACTTGAATAATTCCATTGTTTCATGCTTCATAAATTTATTTCAATTCTACAATAGTACGATTAAGACTCCTGCTTCCAGTAACATTAGAATCCATTTATCTATATTTCAATTCTACAATAGTACGATTAAGACGAAAGACTTCCGGTATAATGTATTCAGAAAATCCGAATTTCAATTCTACAATAGTACGATTAAGACTTCGTAACGCAGACGCAGGTAGTGACGTCTTTCTACTATTTCAATTCTACAATAGTACGATTAAGACCCGCCGAAAAACGGGCTATATAGCTTAAAATCACAGTATAATTTACAAAGATTATCGTCGACCTTCAATAGTGTAAAAATCCCCGGAGTACGACGACTTTTGCGATTTTTTATTTCAATTAGCTCAAATAAAAGTATCGGTTTCATTACGCTCAACTCCAAGTACACCACGTTCACTATAATTCTGCGAATCCATCGTGTAATAAATTACGGAATCTTTTTGTTTGTTGATAATGTCTTTTATCCCTTTTAGTATCACGTTGAACTGCGCTTCGGTCACTTCGCCTTCGAAGACCGAGTTTTGAATCCAGATTAAATGACGCCTTAGAAACTTCAAAAGTTTTGCACCCCGCTTCGGCGCAGCGTCGTATACTATGATAACATACATTTCAATTCCTTAAAAAAAGACACGGATTTCACGGATTGCACAGATAAATTATAAAATAACTCGTTTGTAGTTTAGAGAGTCTTCGCCGAAATTTACCAGTAAACCTAATCGCATTTTTGATGCCGCAAGGTAATTCAAGGTTTGTTTTAAGTTACCCGACGAAAATTTGTCTATTGCTTTAGCTTCCAGGATTATTTTATTGAAAACGACAAAGTCAGCATTGTATTTCCTCGGTAGTTTCCTTCCCTTGTATAATATTTGATACTCTTTCTCTCGTTCATAAGAAATATCGTTCATTTGAAATTCAATTTCGAGTGCATCTTTGTAAACTACTTCGTTGAAACCTTTCCCGAGTTCCTTGTGAACTTCCATACAGCATCCAATAATTTGATAAGTTAAATCTTCATAAATCATATACCCTCCAATTAATCAAAATTTGTTTATTGTTCCGTGCAATCTGTGAAATCCGTGTCTACCACCAGATAGTAAACGGTTTGTACTCTTTAGTGCCGAGTATATGTTTGATGAGTTTGTAACATTCCAAGCGTACAAGGTGCCTGTAACTAACGGATTTTTTTAACTGCCTGTGTTTAATAGTAGTTTTTAGCCGTTCGTCAAATTCCTTTAAGTATATTTTGCGCCCTTCTTCGGAGAGGTAGCAGTAATTAACTTTTTTATCAAAATGTTTTTCCTGTATTTTATGTTTATTAAGCAGTGAAAAGATTATCCTGTCGCAAAGAAGCGGTTTAAAAATCTCAGCTAAGTCTAAGGAAAGCGAGAACCTTCTTTCGCCCGGTTCGTGTAAAAAGCTAATCAACGGATTTAACTGGGTTTTGTAAATCTCGCTGAGTACAGTGGTATAAACCAGCGAGTTGCCGAATGAGATCAGCGCATTTATAGGGTTTGTTGGAGGATGTTTTTCGCGTTTTGAGAAATTAATTGTTTCGTCTATTATCAGGTTCCAAGTAATGTAGTATGTTGACCTTATGTTCCCTTCAATACCCATCAGTTCCTGAACGTCATCGGCTGTTTTTATGCGGGAGATTAGCTCGTCAATTTTGGGAAGAAACGGACTCATATCTTTGTCGCGGGCGTTATAGTATTGCAAGTTCTTTTTTATGTTTGAAGCCGAACCCTCAACGAATTTCTTTGCAAGTTTTATGCGTTTAAAGTTATCAGTATAGTTTTCAACCTGGTTTACAAGCAGTTTCCCCGATATAAACGGTTCGCGCGGATAGAAGCTTCCGGAGTAATAGCCGTAGTAGTTGAACAGGTGCAGAGTTATTTGATTTTGTGCAAGGTAGTTAAGAAATTTCGTATTGAAGCGAAGTTCGCTGAAGCAATAGATCGATTCGATGTCTTCAACAGGAATCGGTTTACGCGGTAGTTTCTTCGGTTCGGTTTCTTCGATTTCGTTTTCGTCTTCTGTTGAAATTGAATCGTCGTCTACTTCAATATCTGTTTCTTCAGGAGCAGTTTCCAACTTCGGTTCTCCGGCTTCGCCGGGTTCAAAGTATAACGTGTTTTGCCTGCGGATTAACTTGCCGCTGCTGAAAATGTAGTAGTTACGTTTCATGACCCACCTTTATAGAACGCGGATGACGCAGATAACACGGATCACCGCGGAAAAAATTTAATTGTTTGAAAAAATTTTTCTTTTGAATTCTGCTTTTTTGCCAAAGTTAAAAAGTAAACCAACTTCTATTTGCGTTGCTTTCAGATAATTGATTAATTGTACTTCATGATCATAACAAAGAGATTCAGCAGCTTTTAACTCTATTATTGCGAGGTTATTTACAATTAGATCAGCGTAATAATCACCAACTTCGTTATCATCATAGTAGACTTTAATATTTTTTTGCTTCTCGACATTTAATCCCATTTTGCGAAGCTCAATACACATAGCATTTTCATAGACCTTTTCCAGGAAACCATACCCCAAAACATTATTAACCGTATAAAATGCTTTAATAATTTTTTCAGTTAAATCTGCATGTAACATTTTACCCTCCGTTTAATAGAACGCGGATAACACGGATTACGCTGATTACCGCGGAAATTATTTATAAAATATTTTTTATCAGTGTAAATCTGTGTAATCCGCGTCATCCGTGTTCCATTCAAACGTAGCAGAGGTCGTAGTATGCGCATTTTTTGCAGAAGGGTTTGTCGATTACTCCCGGAAGTTCAATGCTTCTAACGATTGATTGTATGTCACGCTCAATCTCTTTAAGCCTGTTTTTATCGCCATTTGTTAATTCTACTTTCTCTGTTTTGCGAAGTTTGGGATAGTCAATCAGACCTGTTACACCGGTTATTCCCTTGCTCTCCAAAACGTTGATGTAATATTTTACCTGCCAAATGTGACTCTCTTCCATCTTATCGGATTTTTTTATTTCATGGATAGTTTTGGTCTTTGCATCATAAAAGTCCAGAACAATGTCGTCAATTTTTATCTCATGTTTTTGACGTTCGTAAGTTGTATCGCTTATAAACCTGCCCATAGCCACGGTGTCGTTAAATTGTTCCTGCTCAATATTATTTGTAAAGAGCCAAAGTTTGCGCTTGCAAAGAAAGTAATATGAGATTTGAGTTCCTGTCATAGCTCACCAGTCTATTAATCTGTATAATCCGTGTCTGGTATCTGTGTCCCGGTCATTATTAATTAAGAGTTTGTAATTAGGAATTTTTAAGGGCGATTATTCCACCATCATTTTACGTTATAACTTGCAATAAATTTCAATACATCATGCAAAGTCATTTCATTAGAAGGATCAACCTTTTTACCAAAGTGTTTATGGTGAGGAAAGTTGTATAAACCTGGATGATGCGGGGCATTGTCCCACCTGCATATTAATTTCCCGCCGGACGATTGCCAATGATAAGAATAGTTTCTTTCAGTTGAATCTGAATATTCGCGTATAAATAAATTGCTGTTATCTTTTAGGGTTGATTTGATATAAATATAAAAACCGTTTTCAAAAGTTTTATATTCAAGCACACTGAATTCAGAAACGAGTTGTGATTCTTCAAGCCACTTTATAATTTTCATTTTCGATGGCTTCTTTTTGCGAAATTAGATATTCATGATTTTTTTGAAAACCTTTCCATTCTAAATAATCATCCCATTCGGCAAAATTCTCTTCTTTGGAGTTTTTTATCGCTGCTTCAAAATTCTTAAGATCGGTTTTATACTTTGATCGGAAGTAATTTAGTTTATCTTCCGCCAGATGAAGTTCATAAAGAATTCCGGCATACAATAAATTTCTAATTGTTTCTTTGTTATTGATAGTCATAATCTTTCTTTGCTTGACTTCTACACTGAATCAATATACCCCCTTTTAATGCAAAATTCAACGTGACTTGCGAATAGATAGACAACCAACTATTAAAATCTGTGTAATCAGTGAAATCCGTGTCTGGTATTTGTGTACAAGGTCATGGTTAATTAAAAATTAGTTTCTCCCGAATAGTTTACCATATGGTAAAACAGCATTTCCAGTCTTCGTTAAAGAACAACTTCGCCGGGACAAGCGATTAACACGTCGCCTTCAAAAAAAATACAACTGTGATAGAATGGCTTCTTTCACAATTTTCGAAGTGAGCGATTTATGAGAACGAAGATCCCGCTGTCCTTAAGCGGGGCAATTCTACTTTAGTACGATTAACACCAGGCAAATGCTATTGAAACTAATCTCGGCGGCAGATATTTCAATTCTACTTTAGTACGATTAACACCCTAACCCACTCATTCCATGCAGTAAATTCTTTTGAATTTCAATTCTACTTTAGTACGATTAACACAAAGTTTGCTATAATCTTTACAATGACTTTTTCGTATTTCAATTCTAGTATAGTACGATTAACACTATTTGATTCAAAGCTCGTTGATTTAACGTTACCCAAATTTCAATTCTAGTATAGTACGATTAACACATTCTGTTACTACCAGACGGAAACGAAGCCGGTAAAAATTTCAATTCTAGTATAGTACGATTAACACCCTCACGGTTTTCAACCGTATCGGGTGTATTAAACCCATTTCAATTCTAGTATAGTACGATTAACACGTGACACCTCCAGCATAATTACCAGAGGCAAAATATTTCAATTCTAGTATAGTACGATTAACACTTAATTGTAACCGTTTCCGCCGTATTAGTAAATTTATTTCAATTCTAGTATAGTACGATTAACACTAAAAGTAACACCGCTTATAGTGACAGTCCTATCAAATTTCAATTCTAGTATAGTACGATTAACACCCGCCGAAAAACGGGCTATATGAGCTAAAATGATAGTATAAATTGTTAAGTTTGTCGTCGACCCCCAATAGTGTGAAAATACCGGGGGTACGACGACTTTGGACACGGTTACACGGATAACCATTATTTAAATTATCATAGACTCATATCCTGGGAAGTTGTAATCAGTAACCCCTTTCTCTGGATCATACTCAGTTTCAACAATAAAAATATTCTTGCACCATTTCTTTAACATATTTGTTTGATAACTTGAAAAGGAATTGTCATCAAATTCTATCCAATAACTAAGTCTAATATCTTCACGAAATCTTATTTCATCAAACTTCCAGCGAGGGAAGTTAACATTTAATATAAATTTGTTCAGAATATCTTTTTTGAATTTTATATACAAGTTTTTCTTTTCTAAATGTTTCGTAAAGAATTCAGCCAAAGCAACTTTTAGATCGTTTAACTTTGATTGTGGAATAACAGTGATGCTTGATATTTCTCTGAAAATACGATGTGCTTCTTCTTTTCTTTCCGCCATAAATCCGGCATCAAGAATATCGAGAGTTTTGTAAAAAGTTGAAAGGTAGCTACTATTTGATGAACCAAATAATTTTGGATTATAAAGCTGCTCAACCAAATCGCGTTTACTGTTTTCTGAAATAACTAGACTGCTATCAACCTTTCTAAAAAACTCTTTTATGGTTTTCTCGCTTCGCCAATCTTTTTTCTTGTACCTATCTTTGCACCATTTCTCCAATTCAATAGTATCAGATAAAAATAATTTCATCGTTATTCCAACTAAATCGTCCGAATAAACATTGTATCCTCCAGATTCAATTCCATTTTCAAACATAGTAATGAAGACATTAGGACTATCCAAAGATTTAGGTGATTCATTTTTGTAGCGACGTAAAACTCTACCCATTCTTTGAATCAATGAATCAATTGGGGCAAGTTCTGTGAAAAGAATATCCGCATCTAAATCAAGTGATGCTTCTACTACTTGCGTAGCAACAACAATTTTCGACTTTTTTTCATTTTCCGGTTTGGGATTTGAAAATTCTTTCTCAACCCTTTTTTCTTTTTCTTGTCGCTTTTCAAAGGTCAATCGGGAATGGAGTAATTCAATATAAAAATCTTTTTCTTTTTTGATTAGCTTATGAATTCTGTTGAATGTATCAATAGCTAACTTTACTGTGTTGACAACAACCAATACTCTCTGACCAGCGTTCTCTTTAGATTTATCAACTATCTCTTTTATCACCTTATTGGAGAATCGAAACTCTTTTTCTTTGTTCTTTTCTCTTATAAAAGCCAACTTATGTTTCTTAATGCTAGAGTAAACTTTATTTTGTGCATAATAATCGATAAGCTCAAAATCGACAGTTCCTTTGTTCTCCTTCTTTATTCTATATTCTAGTTCTTTCTTAATAAAAGAAGGTAAGGTTGCTGTAATCAGTAAGAACTTACCTCCCATTTTATGAATATCCTGGAGATACTTTACAATTATTGCAGCAGCTTTAGGATCATAAGCTTGAACTTCATCAATAACTAATCGTGAATAAGAAAAGGTTGCATAAATTCTTTCATAAGATGGAGGTCTTAATGCGTAAGGGAAAAACTGATCACCGGTAGAAACCATAAACGGATAGCTTAGTTGCCTTGCTAAACTGTATGATTCCAGATTTTCGGTTTCATTACCATCTCCCAACAAGTAAACATCGGCATCGGAATGGAGTAATCCGGTTCTTTCTTCTTTGTCATCATCAAATAGTTCTTTTGATCGTTTAAATATTTGATTTACCGCAGAGCGTAACGGTAATGTATAAAATGTTTTTTCGCCTTTTGACCAGATATAAGAAAATTCAGTTTTACCGCTTCCGGTTGGAGCGATGAGTATAACATTTTTATCGCTTAGCTTTTCGCGTTCAATCAAATCAACTTGCCAGATTTCCTTAGCATCCTTTTTCTCAAATTTTTCTCTTAGCTTTTCCTTTATTGATGAATATTTTAACCCGGCGATTTCAATCGGCTGTTCTAAATTATTTTCGCTTTCACAAAAAGAAGCGAAATGGTCACAACGCATTAAGAAACCGGCAATTTTAACCCAATCCGCTAAGTTCACTTCTTCAAAGGAAACACGCATAGGAAGCCAATATAAATTATAGGGTGGCACAACATAATTTTGTATTTGGGCGCCATTCAAAATTTCCTTTGCCATTATTTTATCAAACTCAATTAAGTTAATTTTGCCGTTGAAAATATTTTGTAAATCTTCTGTGAGATTCTTCTCAATTTCTTCGGTGAAATCAGAATTCAATAATTTGTCAAGGTCGCTGTTTGAATAACGAATTACTTCTTCAAAATTGTTGCGCCAATGATGATATGCAACTGCTGATAAAACAAATTGAGTATATTCATCGGCTCTTTGCTGAAATGAATTTTTAATCAATTCTTTCAACTTTTTTTTGTTGATTAAGAATAATGAAAAAATGGAATGTGGAATATTGGCTGTTACCTCAAATGGTTTATAACTTCTGTTGCCAACGCTTCTAATTTGAAAGTATGGTAACGCTTTCCCCAAGTCGTGAAGCAGAACAGACATTTTTACCAACTCGTATAATTTATCATCTTTTATGTATGTTTTGATTTTATCAAGATTGTAAAGAATATCCTTAATATGCTGAGAAAGTGATATCCCTCTTCCTTCACCTTTCGATGAACTTTTAGCCCAAATTTTATAATTAGTTTCTGCCATTTAAATCACCTAAAAAAATTGGGAAGTTTAGTTCTTTATCAATCATCAGCTTTTGACCGATAATTAATCCATCATTCAGTTTTGCTTTCACATACTGAAAAGTTCTTTTGCCGTGCCGGTTATAGTTTTCTTCGTAT
>JANQLA010000230.1 GCA_028280855.1 Melioribacteraceae bacterium | reverse complement strand
TTATATTAAGCCAGCCACTATTTAATGCTGGCTTAATTTTTAACAAAAAAATGAAATCAAATAATGGTGGAAATTTTTATAGGTTCTCGGACAGACTCCTGCTCCTTGCCGTACACCGGAAGTAAACATAGGTGCGTGAATATGGGCAAAAACGTGATCTACTTCTTCGCTTACATTTTCGAGGTCGTTTATTAACCAGTTGTATTGATCACTTACGGGCGAAAAATCATCATAATTATATAAATTAACTATATGTACATTGTTATATTGAAATGAATACCATTGACCTTCGTTGTCAGGTTTTGGCGCATTACCCCCGGGGAATACAAAAAATTCATTTAATAAAACAAATTCTTCGTGGTTTCCATAAACCGACATGGTAGGAATAGTGCTTAACATTGATTCCCAATTCCTGAAAAATATAAACCAATCGGATAGTGTATGCCCGTTTTGTACTAAATCGCCCGTATGCAAAACAAATCGCGGATTGTTGTTCATTATTCCGTTCAGTAAACCTTCGGAGAGGCCGGGACGATTGTCGCCCATAACAACGAACATAAATTTGTTTGAATAATCGGCAGTAGTAAATGAATGAGCACCGCTTTCGTATACCATCGGTTTTAACCTTGTATTTGTATGTAGTATTCGTCTTGAGGTCGGTAAGTCGTACCCTATGTGTTAAGTTGTCATCGTAATCTATCATACCGGTATGTTCCGTCACGTTTTCGTTTACATCGTTAATTCCATAGTAAAAACTTTGCTGACCGTTGAAGAATTCATTCCCCACGCAATGCCCATAGAGGTCTGCGGGGAGTTATTGATGAATGTTAATGTTGGAACTCCATTTTGCGGCTTAGGGGGGAATCGTAAAGTCGGCCCAAGATAATACGGTATCCTGAACAATAAATGGAAACATTTTATTATCAACAAATAACTTTCTGGCTTCGCGTGCTGTGCTATCGGGACTATTTTCAACAGTTGCGAGCGAACCTCTGGTATATAAGTAGGTTATCGTAACTTTGTCTTTAAATTTTAGATTAGTTTCTCAAAATCCACTTACAGAATTAAAAACCAACGAATAATCAGTCGAATCCGGCTGAACCCTATTGCCTGGATCCCAATTGTTGAAACTGCCATTTATAAAAATAGTATCTTTTTCTGGGATGAAGTCCGGTATAACTAACTGGAATTTTACATTTACATCTTTTGCGTGAGTAAACTTACCAAAAGCAAGTATGTAAAAAAAAATTAAAGTAGCTCATAATTCATTTTGTTACTTTTTTCCTATCAAATATAGTGTTTTAATCCATAAAAGGATATTACAAGAGTTTTGTACCAATAGACTGCTTTATTGCATTTCTATTTCGGATAAAATTTATAATATTTCTTCAAATGTAAAATGCATATATATGTAGTTGATAATACGTCTTTTTCGACTCATTTACTTAAAACGTGAAATTAACCTATGGACGCGTCAATATGAATATTTTCCACGGCACTATTATAATTCTCGTCCTGATATGTTCAATAATTTTTTCGCAGTCGTATGATTGTGTGCAATCAAATGGATCTTTACAGCTAATTGAACCAACTGAAAAAATTTCATCCATAGATTTAGTTACATCGAACTCGATAAAAATATTAAATTTAGTAGTGTTTATTAAAGATCATCCTAGGCGTAAAAATGAATGGCCCAAATTTGTTCTGCCTCTCGACTATCCCAATGAGAAACACCCGATTTTTGGCACCTTTCCTGATGGGACTTTACTAAGAGACTATCTTATATCAAATGGAAGTTTGGATTTTTCGGATTGGTTTAAACCTCAAATTGAGGAATTTTTTTAAAGAAGTTCCAGTGGAAAATTTCAAGTGGAAGTATTGTTTCCAAAAGATAAAAACGGAAAAGTTTACGAGACAACTACTTCATACGAAAATTGGATTGCAAGAAATAATGACTCTGAAGAGGGTTTTATTATGAGGTTTCAAAACTGGCGAGGCGCTGCTGAAGAGGTTTTTACAAAGGTAATAAGTAATGACGCTGGTCTAATGAGTGGTGTAAAGCTGGCAAAAAAATTACTGAGTGGCATGTACAAATCTGATAAGCATAGTTATGCCCTAAATTCAATCGGTATTGCTTCAGGCGTTTATTTTTACAGAATGATGGCTGATAACTATATTTCCACAAAAAAATAATTATTTTAAAATAGCTGTGAAAATCATCTCACTCATAGTACTGGTTTTAATTGGATGCCAATCCGCAATCTCTCAAGTTGATTTACAAAGCTCTCACCTTCCGATATTTGTAATAAATACTTTATCTTCACCAATAAATGACAGCACTAAAACTACAGCCAAACTAGAAGTTTTCTATAATGATGGTGGTATTAACAATGTAAGTGACCCGAATCCACATTATGACGGTTTTATAGGCATTGAATATAGAGGATCAAGTTCACTTCGGTTTCCGAAAAAGTCTTATAATATTGAAACCAGAGATGATAGTGGCGAAGATGAAGACTTTGCATTGCTGGGAATGCCGCCAGAAAGTGATTGGGTTTTATACGCTCCATACTCTGATAAAACTTTATTGAGAAATTTACTTGCCTATCATCTTTTTGGAAAACTTAACAGGTATAGTCCCCGCACAAAATTCTGTGAACTTATTGTCGACAGTGATTATCATGGTGTTTACCTGTTGGTTGAAAAAATTAAGCGTGATAAAAATCGTGTGGATGTAACGAAGCAAGATAAAGAAATTAATGCTTTATCCGATATTTCAGGCGGCTATATCCTGCAAATAGATCGTAATGATTCCAGCGGATGGTACTCGGCAATAGCTCCTCCTAATGCAATTACAGATAGAACATATTACCAAGTTAGGTACCCAAATAATAATCTTCATTCATCACAACGTGATTACATTAAGAATATTGTAAATAATTTTGAGAACTCGCTAACCGTTACAGAGATATCATTTCCTGATGTAATCAATCAAGTTGATTTAAACAGTTTTGTTGATTTCATAATAATTAATGAATTTGCTAAAAATGTTGATGCATACAGGTTAAGCACTTATTTGCATAAGGATTCCGATGATAAAGACAGCCGGATCAAATTTGGACCGGCTTGGGATTTTAATATAGCATTCGGTAATGCCGATTATTATCAGGGCGATAAAACCAGCAATTGGCAATTGTATGTTAATTATGTAGACCAGTATATGCCGCCATTTTGGTTTGAAAAATTGTTAAAAAGCGTTTTAGCTGAAAAAATTTTACAACGAAGATGGAAAGAATTAAGAAGCGGATTTTTTTCTGTTGATTCAATAAATGAATTTGTCGATCAAAATGTAACTCTATTAGGCGAGGCGATTATTAGAAATTTTACCCGCTGGAATATTTTAGGTGTTAAAGTTTGGCCTAACCCGGATGTACGCTTTACCTACGAAAGTGAAATAGGGTATTTAAAGCAGTGGCTGGAAAACAGAATTCAATGGATTGACAATAGCTTGAATAAAAATTATATCTATGTAGATTGGGCTGATACTGTTAATCTGATTTCAAATAACAATACTATCATATTACCGAAAAGCAGATTTTATAATAGCGACCGTACTATCGACTCGGTAAAAGTATTTTCTTTTTCCCGGAAACTTTTTGTTGAAGACTTGATTGATTCAGTTGCGCTCACTACATCTGGAACGGAAATAAAAAATTTCGTTGCAGTAGCATTTAAAGATGGAGACGTTTTTGACGTTTCACCCACATATTCAATTGGCGGTTCCGTTACATCGGTTGCAGAGGAGAAGCCGGTTAAATCCTATCACTTAGCACAAAACTATCCAAACCCCTTTAACCCGATTACTACAATTGAATACAGTATTCCAAGATCAGAAGCTCAAGGTAGAAAACTTAATGTAGTTACATTGAAAGTGTATGATTTACTTGGGCGCGAAGTTGAAACACTTGTTGATAAAAGACAGGGGCCTGGCAAATATAAAGTTGAATGGGATACTTCGTCAGAGAGCGAACGGATTTCCAGCGGCGTATACTTTTACCGGCTCTTGGCAGGAAATTATAGTTCGGTGAAAAAAATGGTGCTTCTTCGATAGACTGGCTTTTAGAAAATTTGAAGATCAAACTTTATTAAATGTCTTTTTGGTGACTCTCAATTCATTACAAAGTCTCTTCAATAAAGATACAAGCCTTTCACAAAATATTTCTTAAGATCAGCCAAGTAAAAAACTATCCAATTTTTTTGTTTTTTCTTTTAACACATTTTGTAAACTAATTTTACCCGGTCCTGTTATAAACAAAAGTATATATGATACCAGGTATAAAATTGCTTTTTCCTGTTTAGCGAATGGATCGGCTGCGTGGTATAAGAAAGCGGCAACAAACATTGTTATAATTAGAGAAACCGAACTAAGTCGTGTAAACAAACCAAGCGCGATTAGTATAGATGCAAAAAATTCAGCCAGTACAGCAAGCAGCAAACTAAAGCCCGCCCCGAGTCCGAACGGATCAAAGAACTTTATCTGGCCGCCTTCAAGTAATCTTACTAATTTTGGCCAACCATGCGGGATTAGCATTAGTAAGCCTATCGAAAGCCGGAAAAGCATTAGTCCTAGATCATTTAAACTGTATTTCATATTATTTCTTTTTTACTGCAAAACTGTTTGTTTCTGAAAAAAGTTCATTCGAAAAAATTGCATTTCTTTTTTAACGCATCATACATATCTTCTATTGTTTTGAAAAGCTTAGTAAGGATGTTTAGTGAATAAATTCGTTTATACTGTTTTGTTGTTTACATTAGTTATTAACCTGGTTGTTTATTCTCAGACGGTGGAAAAGTCCAAAGTAGTTACAATCACTTCTTCTCCGCATTATACTAATATTATGCTTGGCGGCTATAAAGATAGTTATAATACCTTCACGCACGATTATGGGCTTAGGGCGGGAAGATTTTTTGAACCGCTTAACAAAATTGTAATTAAGAACACGGGCAAAACAAAAGTTGTAAATCCCAGAATAGTATCAAATCATTATAAAAACTGGTACGATATTGAATCGCACAGATCCGAAATTTTTATTGATAATCCAACTACCCGGGAAAAAGCCCTTATCATCTGGAAAACATTTACTGACAATAGGATCCATGCTGGCTCGCCGGATAAGTACCAATACGTTTCGGATCCAATTAAACTTCTCGGATACAGGGGATATTTAACTTGCGGATACGCATCAGCTATGATAACCAGCTACGGTAACTATTTGGGATACGACGGACGCGTATGGCATATGTCGACAAACGATGGAATTACACATGCGGTGCCTGAGTTAAATATAGACGGCAAGTATGTAATAATTGATATTGATACGCAAACGTTTTACCTAGATTACGATAACGAAACTGTAATCGGTAAAGACGAAATTACTGAAGACAGGCTCCTTATCGAAAGAACTCATCACTACGGTCCAAACAGGTTGATTGATTTGGACGTTGCTTCGCTATACTTCGGTAACGTTAGATTGGGTAGTGGAAGTAATTATACCGGGCACACCTTAGATATAATTTTGCGACCCGGGGAAAGCGTTATATACGACTATTCGGAAGCCAAGCTATTACACCATGTGAAATCGAGAAGACCAAATCCGATACCATGGCATATTTCCAACAGTATCGTAAAATATCAGCCACCGTTCGAAGAGGAATTATTTGGTGAGCTTTTCGCCGGTTATTCTAACCTTGCAGTCCGATTGGATGAAAATAATGAAGCTTATCTTTGTCCCGACAAAAAGAACATCAGCGCTTATTTTATTATTGATGTGAACGTACCTTACCCTCTCCTAGATGCCGATGCTATTATCGATGTATTAACAAGCGGAGCCGATGAATTGTTAAACATAGCATTTTCTTATGACGGCAACACCTGGAACCAGGTTTATAGTTCTGTGTCGGGAGAACGAGATAATGTGAGCATCAATTTCAAGAATAAAATTCTCCCAACTACAAGATCGGAGATGAATAAATATTTTCTCAAATTTAGTTTTAATACAAGTAGTTCAGCGCATAAAGTTCGGCTATACAATTGTGAGCTTAACTCGGTTTTTCAAATCTCAAAATATTTTATGCCCGATGTAAAACTAGGTGATAATATCATTAAGTACTCTCAAGCAAATGCAGGCCGAAATAATATTGAATTAAAGCTTGAGTGGCGGGAGGACTATTCGAACGAACCACCCGCAAAAATTGCCAAGCCAATATTTCCCGGGAATAATTCCGTTACAGGTAATACATATTTTACGTTCGAATGGGAAGAACCCACGGATAAAGAAAATGATAATATTATTGATTACGAATTTATTCTAAGTCCGCGTGAAGACTTTAAATACCCTTTATCAACCCAGTTTCATAGGATAATAAGCGCCATTCAAGAAGAAGCATCGCCAAGATTCGACATACCTCTACCAGGACTTCTAAACGCAGGTACAACTTATTATTGGAAAGTACGCTCGAAAGACGTACATGGTGTTTGGAGCGAATGGGGTGATACTTGGTCTTTCACGGCAGGCGGCGTTATGATGCCTGTGGACGGAGCAATAGTGAATTATGAAAACATTAAAAAATTGTTCTGGAATGCAAATACATCCGGTGAAATTCCGATGGAATACGAAGTTCACGGTAGCAACAATTCCGAAGGCTTTTCTCCTAGCAATCAAACATTTATTGGCACTACAGAAAAAACTGAGCTCGATATTGATTACGACGCTTACAAGTATTTTAGAGTGGTAGCTATTGATGAATACGGGTATCCAAGCGGGCCGTCAAGAGTGTTCTCGGAAATAGTTACTTCTATTGAAGAAGAAATACAACCGACAGGATTAGTCTTGTATCAAAACTATCCGAATCCTTTTAACAGCTCCACAATAATTTCTTATTACCTCCCAAAAGCCGACAAGGTAAGTATCATGCTTTATAATATACTGGGAGAACATGTTACTACTTTAGTTAATACCTTCCAGCCGGACGGTAATCATAAGCTTACATTTGATAGCGGGAATCTTGCAAGCGGTGTTTATACTTATACTATTGTATCAGGCACCAGCGTTCAATCAAAGAAGATGATGGTGTTGAAGTGAACACTGATTGATTTAGCAAAAAACTGAAGTTTATTGCAAACTTGATTCAGGATCTTATTTTGATCATTCAGAATTAGTGCAAGACATACTTTCTTTATAAGTTTTCAATGATGAATCTTCTTCTAATTTCAGCGTAGAAGTTGGTGAAGAATTTTCAATATTTCATTTGTAATTAATCCAAACAGATTTTGTCTGGGTATTCGACACAACTGCTTCAAATGACTTATCTCTTCCTTGCCCCGATTCTTTCCAGCCTCCCCAGGGCATTGTCATATCACCGTTCATGTACCCGTTTACCCAAACCATTCCGCTTTCAAGTTCCTTAGCTACTTTATGTGCCGTATTTAGATTACTTGTCCAGAGACCCGCTGCTAACCCGAAGGGTGTATCGTTTGCGATATTAATCGCATCGTCTCGAGTATTGAATTTTACAGAAACTGCAACAGGACCAAAAATTTCTTCCTGTGCAATTTTCATCGAGTTGTCAACATCCGTAAACAACGTTGGTTCAACATAGCAACCTTGTTCCAGACCCTTTGGTATATTACCACCAAAATACAGCCTGCCGCCTTCTTCCTTGCCCGCTTCGATGTAACCTAACACGGATTGCTGTTGCTCCTTGGCAACTAACGGTCCTATCTTAGTCGATGGATCCAACGGATTCCCCGGGATAAAAGTTTCCTCAGTATACTTTTTGAATTTCTCGTTAAACTCATCGTAAATTTTTTCGTGAACAAGTATACGCGATCCTGCCGAGCACACTTCACCCTGGTTTTCGTAAATCATATGCGAGCAGATTTTAACGGCTTTCTCGAGGTCTTCTACATCATCGAAAACTATATGGGGTGATTTACCGCCAAGCTCGGCATTCACTTTTTTTAGATTAGATTCACCTGCATAACGGAATATTAATTTACCTACTTCAGTTGATCCGGTAAAAGCGATCTTTGCAACGTCGCTGCTGGATGCAAGTTCTTTGCCCAATACGCTTCCGCTTCCGGGTACAACATTAAATACACCACCCGGTCCGCCCGCTTCAAGAAACAATTTTCCCATCAGTATTGAACTTAACGATGTGTAAGCGGCGGGTTTTAGTACTACCGAATTGCCTGCAGCTAATGCAGGTGCTACTTTCCAGGAAGCCATCATTAACGGGTAGTTCCACGGAGTTATGCATCCTACTACGCCAAGCGGCTGACTGATTATACAATGGAGAGTGTTATCGCGTGTGTTGGTTGTTTTGCCTTCCAGTTTGTCGATGCACTCAGTAACATATCGTAAATTAATTAGAGTACCAGGTACATCGATTGTAAGCATCTCGTCAATAGGTTTACCCATTTCGAGCGTATCAAGTAAAGCGAACGTCTCCTTTTTTTGTTCAATCAAATCGGCCCATTTATACATAATATTCATTCGCTTTCGCGGCTCAAGACGCGACCAAACACCTTGTTGAAAGCGTTTCTTTGCAATATCAATGGCTTGCTGCATATCCGCTACACAGCCCTTTTGAACGGATGTAATTACATCGTTGGTTGAAGGGTTAACGGATTCGATCATTTCTCCAGTCGACGACTTTATTATTTTTCCATCAATAACTAAGCCCGTTTCAAAGGAAAGTTCCCGGGCTTTGTTATCATAATAATTTGTTTTCTCTATCGATTTCATTTTAACTCCATACTTCTATTTTGTTTTACCAGGTTGATTCTAATATAAATTCTCTAAAACAACCTTTTCCAAGATGTCTAACCCGGCATCCAGAACATCCGGCTCAATTGTCAACGGGTTGAGAATTCTTATCGAATTCCCCCACAATCCACAGGGAATTATGATCAATCCGTTTTCTATACATTTACGGCTAATTGCTTTCGCCATCTCCGGATCGGGTTTACTGTTAATGTCAACAAGTTCGAATGCGTTCATACACCCGATACCTCTAACGTTTACGAGTTTATCGTTTTGCAATCTGGTTAGTCGTTTACGGATACGTTCACCTAATTTTTCAGATCGTTCGCATAATTTATCTTCTTCAATTATCTTTAAAACTTCCAATGCAGCTACACATGATAGCGGGCTTCCGGCATAGGTGCCGCCAAGTCCGCCGGAATTAGGAGTATCCATTATTTCCTCCTTCCCGGCAACTCCAGAAAGCACATATCCACCTGCTATGCCTTTAGCCATGGTTATTAAATCCGGTTTCGTATCGTAGTACTCAACGGCAAACAATTTTCCTGTTCTTGCGAATCCGGTTTGTACCTCGTCAACTATAAATACAATTCCATGTTCTTCACATATTTTTCTAAGATATTTGAATAACTCCGCAGGAGGCTGGTAAAAGCCTCCTTCGCCTAAAACCGGTTCTACGATTATGGCTGCAATTTTGTTCGGAAGCAAAGTAGCTTTGAACAGATTTTGAATTGCCTTAACAGTATCGTCAATCGTTATACCATGGTATTCTATCGGGAAGGGCAGATGATAAATTAACGATCCCGGCAATCCGAAGTCGGATTTATACGGAACAACTTTTCCCGTCAGTCCAAGTGTCAAAGCCGTTCTGCCATGGTACCCGCCCACGAAAGAAATTACAGCTTCGCGTTTGGTATACGACTTGGCAATTTTTATTGCGTTCTCAACCGCTTCTGCACCGCTGTTGAAAAATACAGATTTTACTTTCCCATCAATAGGTACAAGTTGATTAATTCTCTCAGCTAATTCAATATAGCTTTCGTAAGGCATTACCTGAAACGCAGAGTGTACGAATTTGTCTACTTGCTCCTTTATTTTTGCATTAATTCTATCGTTGGAATGACCAGTATTAACAACAGCTATCCCCGCCGCAAAATCAATATACTTCTTACCTTCGGCATCGTTTATAGTAGCATTTTTTGCGGATTCAATGAATCTGTCGAATGCAGCAGAACCAACACCGCGCGGAACAGCGGATTCCCTTCGTTTCAAAAGGTTATTGTTTTTGCTCATCATATATCCTTTTTATCTATTTCAAGAATTGTATGAAGTAAAACATTGCAGCCCATTTCCATGTCTTTATTTTTCGCGAATTCAGTTTCGTTGTGACTTACACCGTTTCTGCAAGGAATAAATATCATCCCGGTGGGAACAACATCCGATATATAAACAGCATCGTGTCCGGCGCCGCTTAAGATATCCATATTAGGATAATTAAGATCGGAGGCACTATTTCGTATAGCATTGACACATCTTTTGTCAAATTCAATATTCGCGAATTCAGTTAATTTATTAATCTGCATTTCCACTTTTATTTCAGCCGAAGTCTTGTTGATTAAAGAAATTAACTTCTCTTCCATTTTGTTTAGTGATTTAATATCGGCATGACGAATATCTATACTCATGTTAACCTCGCCCGGAATTACATTACGAGAGTTGGGGAATACTTTAAGTTCTCCTACAGTTCCACGTGCGTGCGGCTGAAATTCTATAGCCAATATGTTAATTGCTTCAATCACCTTTGCGGCCGCAAGCAATGCGTCTTTGCGCAGATGCATTGGGGTAGGACCTGCGTGGGATTCGAATCCTGTTATTTTTAAATCATACCATTTTTGTCCCAATGCGCCTGTTACTACACCGATATTTTTTTGTTCGTTTTCTAATATCGGGCCCTGCTCAATGTGCGGTTCAATGTATGCTCTCATCGGATGATCCATAGAGGCGTCGCCTTTGTAGCCGATTCTTTGTAATTCAGCGTCTATGGTTTTGCCATCTGCATCTTTGCAACCCAGGCCTTCTGCCAGCGAATGCTTACCGCTATAAACACCGGAACCGATCATACACGGCGCAAAGCGCGAACCTTCTTCATTGGTCCAGTTTACCAACTCAATAGGAAAGTTTGTTTGAATGTCCTTTTCAACCAATGTCCGTAAGACTTCTAGTGATGCAAGCACCCCAAACACACCGTCGAACCTGCCTCCAGTGGGTTGTGTGTCTAGGTGACTTCCTATGCAAATCGGATCAACTCCGGGATTTGTGTTTTCGTACCTGAAAAACATATTGCCCATTTTGTCAATACGCGGTTTGCAATTTATCTGGAGACACCATTCCGTTAATTGATCACGCGCTTTTTTATCGAGATCACTTAATGCAAGTCTGCAATTGCCGCCTCTCTCTGTAGCCCCGATTTCACTAATTGTTTTGAATGTTTCTAAAAATCTGCCGAAGTTTATTTTTAAACTCAACCCTAAACCTACCAATTATTTAACATGTACATTTACTTTTGTCGTCACTTCGAGAAGCGATTCCTCAAGAATGCTAACCAAAGTGTTAATTTGTTCTTTAGTTAATATTAATGCAGGAGATAATACACACAAGTGTCCGATCGGTCGAACAATTAGTCCGCGCTTCTGGGCGGCTTTAGCAATCATTTTTCCTATCTGCAACTTAGCAGGAAACAGCTCTTTAGTTTTTTTATCAGCGACTTGTTCCAAGCCAATCATAAAATGACTTCCTCTCACATTACCAACAATCGGCAGTCTTTCTAATTCTTTCACCTTTTTTTCAAAATACTTGCCGGCGTCCCGAACGTGTTCAAGCAAATTATCTTCTTCGATAATCTCTATATTTTTTAATGCCGCGGCACTGCAGACTGGATGCCCCGAATAAGTAAATCCCTGCGTAAACAATCCACCTTCAATTTGCGGTTTACTTATTACATCATAAATTTTATCGTTTATCAGCGTAGCGCCAAGTGGCAGGTAACCGGAGGAAATTCCTTTTGCCGCGCATATTATATCAGGCGTTACGTTGAACATTTCTTCGCTTACAAAAAAGTGACCGAGTCTTCCAAACGCTGTTACGACTTCATCAGAGATGTAGAGCACATCGTATTTCTCGCAAACTTCTTTCATCCTTCGGTGATAGCCCTGCGGAGCTACAAGAACACCTCCTGCGCCGACTACCGGTTCGGCAATAAATGCGGCAGTATTATCTTGACCTAATGAAATAATTTTTTCTTCAAATTCTTTTACAAGATAATTGCAATGTTCTTCTTCATCCATGCCTTCAACAGGTGGCCGATAAACATTTGCTTCGGAAATATATTCAACCATGTTCTCGGGTAAGTGCCAGCCCGCGTGGTTAAACGTAGTGCCCGTAAGTGCCGAAGCAAGGAACCCGCTGCCGTGGTATGAATTATACCGTGAAATAATTTTTCTTTTTCCCGGCATACCTAAATTGTTGAAATAAAGATGTACAATCCTCACAGCGCTTTCATTAGCCAATGAACCGCCGGTGCTGAAAAAGACATGGTTTATATCAGCTGGGGCAATCTCTGCAAGTTTTGCAGCAAGTTTTGCAGCCGGTGGGGTGGTAAGATTTGTAAATGGTGAAAAGTAACAAAGCTGATCGAGTTGATCGACAATCGCTTTCTTCATTCTTGCGTCGTTAAAGCCAACGTTTACGCACCAAAGTCCACCCATGCCGTCAATATATCTGTTCCCTTCGGCGTCTTCAACATACACCCCGTCGCCTTTTACCATTATGTCGCATCCCTGCTCATTAAAAACCGAGAAGTCCATCCACGGATGGAGCACATGATTTTTATCCTGTTCCCATAATTCCTGGTATGACATTATTTACTCCTGAATATTTATCTAAATTGTAAATCCTGCAATTATAAATAGTACCGATGCAATTCCGGCTGAAATTAATACATACGGCAACTGAGTTATAGCATGGTCAATACTTTTACACCCGCTGCCTTTTGCTGAGAGCACTGTAGCATCTGCGTAAAAGCAAGCATGACTTCCGAATGCACCTGACGATATTACCGCGCCTATTGCGAGCGGTAAATTAACATTCATCTCTATCGCGAGGGGAATAACTATTGGTAATGAAATCGCAAATAATCCCCAAAAAGAACCTGTGGCAAAAGCAATTGATGCTAATACGATGAATACTACTAACGGCAGCAGGTTAGGTGATAAAATCGGGGTTACGATTTCTATGATATATTCCGTTAATCGCAATGCATCGTTTACTTCTTTTAGAATGAATGATGAAACAACTATCGCCAAAGGGAATATCATGCTTTTAAATCCTTCGATAGCCACATCAAAAATTTCCGCTAAAGTTATTATACGCTGTAGCGGGTACAAAACTAAAGTTACTCCAAGTGCCGCCAGAACTCCTTTGAACGCATCAATGTCAAAATAAATGGTAAAAAATATTAAAGTAATTATGGGAATGAAAAAGTTATAAAACTTGGGATTTTCTCTTTGACTTTCCAGAACTTCGCTTTTTGAGATGCCTTCGTTCTCACTTCCGGGCGGAATAGTTTGCCCGGTAGATCCCGCACGATGTTCGGCTTTCTTCATTGCGCCTAGCGTAGGAATTATATTAATAGCTACAAGCGGAACAACAATCACCGCGACCCAGGCGTAAAACATGTAAGGTATTGCAGAAAGATAAATACTCAAACCGCTTCCGGCGCTTTCAATGCTCGAATCCTGCAATATGCCCGATACAAAAATCGACCAGGTGGAAAATGGAATTAGGATACATACGGTAGCTCCGGTAGAATCGACAACATAGGCAAGCATTTCCCGCGGAATCTTATACTTGTCCGTAACTTTTTGCATTACCGAACTCACGGTTATCGCGTTCAAGTAATCGTCTATAAATACAACTATTCCGAGTATCCATGTTACAATTAAAGCGTCGGCTCTATTCTTAATTAACCTGGTAACAAAATTGCCGAATGCCAACGCGCCGCCCGCACGAACTATCATTGCAATTATACTTCCGAATAACCCGCAAACAAGTATTATCCATCCGATTGTCGGATCAGCCATAACTTTCAATGTAGTGTCGGAAAGTACGGTGAAGAAATTGTGTTTACCGATAATTATAAAGCCAACAATGGAGCCGGCAATTAGTGCTTCAATTGTTCTTTTTGTGGTCAGGGCTATTACCAAAACAATTAGTGTTGGCACTAAACTTATTATGCCGTATTCCATATTCCGTCCATTTATTCGTTAATCGAAAGATCGAAATAAAATCCGGGAATAATCCTTCTTGCGTCCTTTTTGGTTTAAATACGCGCTTTCTTTTAAACCTATTAACTAATTTGTATTAAACTTCGGCATCTGTTTGCTAATGCAATGCATTCCGCCCCCGCCAATATTAACGTTTTCAGGATTGACTTGTACGATCTTTCTTTCGGGATATAAACTTTGCATTATCTCTTTAAACTTTTCATCCTTTGCTTTCATTATTCCCGATCGTCCTTCTTTCCAGTAACTTGGAATAATAACTACTCCATTGCTGATAATATAATTTAAATAGCTTGCGGCAATTATAGTTTTGATTGTGCTTCCGTCCTCTATTACGGTTCCATCTTCGTACTCAAGTTCTTTTAGGAATTGGTAGACCGCGTCTTTATCATCCATAATTTCGTAAATCGGTTCAGTATAGGGCACTCTTATTATATTGAATGGGTTGTCGTTTACATCTTTTTCTTTCTTAAGTATTTCGTAAGAGCGTTCAAGATTAACATAACTCATTGCGGCAATCGAGTCTTTTGCTCTTTCTTCTTCGGTAACTTCGGCAAGTAGAATTGTGTTTTCATCAATGAACCGCGCATACTCGTCAATGTGTCCGCCAGTTGTAATTACCGTGAAAACATTACCGGGTAATGTGCCCCTGAATGACAATTCGTCGTCAGCTACTCCGGCGGGAAGCCAGATTACTTTTTGAACATTATAGATTCTTTTAAACTCCCGCTCAATCTCATCACGAGTAAGATGAGGATTTCGCTGTACTTCTACAGCTTCCGTTACTATCATTACGCCATTGCCGTTGAACTCGTGGTTGCCGCCTTCGCTTACAAGTTTGGAACGTATAATCGGCAAACCTAGTTCACGCGCAACTAACCTATCAACTTGTTCTTCAAGCATTGCATACTCGGCAGTTGGACTTTCGTATCCCCATGTGTTAAATCCAAAATCTACAACCTTAAGCTGACCCCCGTTATTGCGTAGGAACATTGGTCCCATATCGCGAATCCATATATCGCCGTATTCAATTTCGCGGAAACGGACGTGGGAATAATTTATACCGTTTGTTTTCATATAATTTACGGCATCGTTTTTTGCACTGTCGCTAAGTACCATTAAATCAACAGCAACTTTGTCGCTTAGCACATTTATAATCTCCGCTACAAGTCCATAAGCCGGCCGGCCTTCCATATATTCATAAGTGGGCCAAGCAAGCCAGATGGATTCGTGCTCATCGAATTCGGCAGGGTGGATGAACGTATTTAGATTTGCAACTCTTTCAGGCTGAGGTTCGCACGCAATAAATACAAAGCAAATCAGTGTTACATTTTTTATAATGTATTTCATTTCTTCCTCTCCGACATGGGGTTATGATTTAAATGCAATCAAATCTGTACAATGAGTTTTAGGCAGTTATTTAATATACTGTAGTTTTATTGTCTTCCGAAATAACCCTGCCGACATCCTGCACAGGTATAGGCCACTGGCTGCACTAAGACCCAGGTTATCATCTGAACCATCCCATTCAACAGAGAATTTTCCTGCGCCGTGCTTTCGTGCGACCAGTTCCCGGACTTCTTTGCCGAGTATATCAAAAATACTTATTTCAACATAACTCTCATCAGGCAATACATAATCAATTATAGTTGATGGATTGAAAGGGTTTGGGTAGTTCTGGAAAAGGTGATATGATTTGTCGTTCCCCTTTTCGAAACTAACATCGGTAATTTCTCCGGATAAGAACTTGTAACATTGCCTAAAAACATCCTCTTCGATATCGTACCAACCGGAGTAATTTCCTTCTGACCATCTGCCGCCGTTTGTTAAAAATATAATACCGTAGTTTTCTTCGAGCGAAAAATACATATCGCTTATTAAACCGTATGCTTCGCCCGGGTGACCAAGTAGTGTTTTACCGGGTAATAAATCCGTAGTTTGATGACAACCAAAACCATAATTTTTAAAGATACCGTAATAATTATCACCGTTGCTCCCGTTAAAACTCCATGCAGTTTCAAACATTAACCTCGTTGTCTGATCACTTAGTATTGTTAAGGATTTATAACTTCCACCGTTTTTATACATAAGTAAAAGTTTAGCTAAATCACCTGCACTGGCTCGCAATCCTCCCTGTGGTGCAAATATTATTCCGTTAGTCCCTGTATCATAATTACTCAAATCTCGCTTGTCCGGTTTATTTCCATTGTAATTATCAGCCTGTGGTTTCCACGCCCCGTTTTGATAACGATATAGAGTTGCAATGTCATTAATATCTTCAAAGTCCCCTACATTAAAACTTACATTCAGTTGCAATTTGTCGAAAATATTTTCCTTGCAGAACTGATCAAACCTTTTTCCCGACAATCTTTCAACTAGAGTGCCTATAACACCGTAATTAATGTTGGCATATTGGAAATAATTTGATGACGGTGACTTTGATCGGCTGAACATATTATCTGTATAGAATTTACCATCCGTCAAGAGGAGTTCGCTGATCGTTGGAGGATTTCCGCTGTTGTAAGAGTTATTTAAAAATGTAAAGTACCCGCTTCCATCCCTTAAACCGGCAGTATGTGATAAAACTTTTCCAACAGTAATTGTATCCTGCGGAAAATAAGGATTTCTTAATGTAAACCCAATGTGTTCGGATATATCGTCATTCAATCTGAACAATTCCTTGTCGTACAAAATCATAAGAGCTGTTGCAGTTACTGTTTTCGAAATCGATGCAATTCTGTAAACGGTACTTTCATTTACTTCGAGATTACGAGAAATATCTTTTTTTCCATATCCTTCGTTAAATATTATTGAATCACCCTTTGTAGCTACGACAGACATTCCTACAACATTGTAGCTAGACTTGATACTATCAAGTTTAGATTTTAATACGTTAGTCTGCGAAAAAAATGTATTGGAAGCGAGAAAGAGGAAAACAATAATTTTAGTAACCATTACTGACTACCCAAAAAATAAGAAATGTTGACTGAACCGACTTCGAATGTATTAGTAAAAATTCCTTGCAGAAAATAAAATATTTTGATTATTATATCAAATAAATAAAAAATTTTTATTTTTTAGTCGAAAAAATGAAAAATTTATCCAGCAGTTCAATCAAAAAAAAATCATCTGCCTCAACAGACCAGCCCTTAACACCTGTGGATATTCAAATTATGACCCACCTTATTGAAGACGGACGAAAGTCATTAACCGATATCGCAAAAGAACTGGGCGTTTCCGTAGGCAATGTGAGAAACCGGTTAACCAGGTTAAGGCAAGAAGGAATACTAAATATCTATGGCTACATAAACCCAAATCAAATAGGGTTCAATGCATACGCACAAATTTTTATTGCTGTTAGACCTGCGAATTTAATAGAGAGCATTGCGGAGAAAATTATAAAGTATCCCGAGACGAGCTTTGTTGCTGAAATCGCAGGCGAGTTCGATCTTGAAATAAACATAATGTGCAGGGATAACAATCATCTTACCAGTTTATTGAATGAACGCCTCTATAAAATTAAAGGGATTTACCAAACTAAAACGAATATGTATTTAAAGGTATATAAAGTGGCTCAGCCAGACTTGAAGCTGCTGAAATGAGAGGACGCTTACAGAGTTTTAGCGATTATACTTAAGATAACTTTCTACAAAATATCATGGGGAGACAAAATGAAAAAATTATTACTTTTTATGATTCTTTTAGCGGGATTAACTTCCATTATGTCAGCGCAAAATTTTTCCGCGTTTTACGGCGACACACCTCAGCTTCTCGAAAATCCTTTTGGACCAGGTTTTATCACAGGCGCAAACGGCTATGGTGACGTAGCTAAATATCAGCGGATTGATTTTACAGGCGATGTTAAATTGACAGGTATGAAATTCTATTTTGCTTATGTAGACATTGTTGGTGACCCTGATAACATTGACCTTGTAGTAAAATCAGTCGATACAGAGGGAGCTCCCGGGAATGAAATTAAAAAAGTTACTATCTCGGTTGATGATTTGGATACTACATTTGCAGGTAACCTTTTTATGCTAGATGAAGCTATTGATCTTTCCGGCCCGGTGTTTATCGGTTTCGAATTCCAGGAAGGCTTCGATGATACCATAGCTGTGTATGCAGATGTAGATGGTGAAGGTGACGGAGCCAACAGGGCGTGGGAGCAATTTTCAGATGGTAAGTATAATGACTTCGGGACAACGCTGGAACCGGACTTTTCGTGGGTAATAGATGTTGACCTCTGGATTTCTGCAGTTTACGATGATGATACTTATACCACGGAATCTTATATGGACGAGCCCGGAGATATTGCGAATCCTTTCGGCTGGGGATTTATGACCGGCACAAATGAGTACAGCGATAACGGTAAATACCAGCGATTCGATTTCGCTAGTGTCGGGTACATTGTCGGCGCGCAAATATATTTTGGAGCAAACGAAATAGTTGGTTATCCTGATTCCGTTGCTATTGTCGTGCGATCAGTAGGTGAAGATGGAGCGCCTTCTGATTTATTGACTTCGGTAAGCACTAACACAGCGGTGTTTGATACAAACGGAATTGCAGCAACGGTATGGTTTCCTGATGCGATTGCTTTTGCCGGCGGGTTTGTATTCGATCGCAGGTTTATTGGACTTGAGTGGAACGAGGCATCGGATGATACATTTGGAATTGCCTTAGATGGGGATGGTTTCGGGGATGAAGCCAACAGAGCTTGGGAAAGATTTAGTGATGGATCTTATAACGATTTTACCGACAAGGTATACAACCCTGATTTTTCGTGGTTGCTGGATACTGATTATTGGATAACAGCGATAATTTCTGACGAGCCTGTTAGTGTATCGGGTGAACCAATAGCACCGGCCAGTTACTCACTAGCTCAAAATTATCCGAACCCTTTTAATCCGTCGACATCAATTAAGTTTACTCTGGCTGAAAAAATAAATGTAAACGTCACTGTTTATGATATTTTGGGAAATGAAATTACTACATTGGTAGATAAGGAATTAAACAGCGGAAGCTACTCAATAAATTACAATGCAGTTAACTTAGCATCTGGTTTATATATTTATAAAATTACTGCGGGCAATTTTGTTGATTCGAAAAAAATGATGCTGCTTAAATAGTAGATTTGGTTGCGCAATTGTTCGCCTTACGAAACTGGATATTACGCTAACAAGCCAGGCCGGTACAAATGGCACGTACCTGCTGCTGTCGACATGCAGGCTGTTTTGATTTACATAAATAAATAATGAAAAAACGCTCAGGGCAACAGTCGTTATGTCTTGGGCGTTAATTATAAATTATCAATCGTACATCTTCATTTAAAATCTAACTCTTTCTCCTAAGCTTACATTTCATTAAGTTGGTACTTCTATTTCTGATTATTACAAAAATTAATACAAAGATTAATACAAGTTTGATAAACCGACAAAACCAAGCAGCCATATTCGAAGCAGCGCTTTATCGACCCCTCTTAAATTACAGATCAAACCAGCAACCTGCTTTTGTGTAATTGGAAAGCTAAAAACAGATGAAGTCAATAGTTATTTACAATAAATTCGCATCCATTGAAAAAGCTGAAAAGCGTATTGTCCCAATTAAGGAGTCTTTCAGGAAACATAACATCGAAGCGAAATTTTTCTTTGCCGAAAATGCACAGCTTGCGTTTCAATTTATTTCCGATACAGATCTTACTCAATTCGATAATATTATTAGTGTAGGCGGCGACGGCACTTTGTTTCAGGTTGTAAATGCATCTATGGCAAAAGCTCCCGAAGAGCGAAGGCCTATTGGGGTTATTCCGTTGGGTACAGGCAATGCGTTTTGTCGCGATCTCGGGTTAAAGCCAAATGACTATGAGTTGGCAGTTAAAGCAATTAAACAAGGTGTTACGAAACAAGTTGATGTAGGCGTTTTTAGAACAGGCGAACACAATCTTTATTTCTCGAATATTCTCGGGTTAGGTTTTGTTACCGATGTGGCTAAAACTGCAAACAAGCTGAAACTATTAGGCAAAATTTCGTATACGCTTGGTGTTCTTTATCATGTTATATTCCTGAAACCTTTTGATGTTACAATTGAATACGACGGGAAAAAAGTTGAGAGAGAGGTTATTTTTGTAGAAGTATCCAACACGAGGTATACCGGAAGCGATTTTATAATGGCACCAAACGCGATTATTAACGATGGGTTGCTGGATGTAACAATTTTGTTAAACACCTCACGTAGTAAAATATTGCGCAGCCTTCCCAAGATATTCACTGGAACACACATTCATATTAAGGAAATTGAAACTTTTCGTGCAAAGCAACTAAAGATTACCACCGAACAACCGAAAACATTAACAACCGACGGCGAGATAATAGGTGCAACGCCGATAGATATTAATTGTTTACCGAAAGAGTTAGATTTTATAATAAACGATGTGTAAGATTATTCCTGAATCCAGTTCAAGGCTTCTTGTTTTGTATTAAAAAATTGAGCTTCATTTTTGTTAAGAAATTTGATCATAAATGAGGCAATTACACCGGCGACTGAATGCATACCAACAAAGGCTATTTTTTCAATTTTATCGCGAGACATTATTTCCTTGGCAACTTTTCTCGCATTTAGCGACGGCTTACCGGCATAATTGAGATCAACCATTACATTTACTTTGCCATCCGTCGAATCAAGAATGCTAATAAACACTTCCCTGATTTTTACCGAATCCTCGTAACTTACAATACCTGAAGGAGTAACATGTAAAATATTATTTGAGTCGAATAAAAAATGATGTTTGCCGATCAGAATTTCATATGGAGACGGAATTTTTTGCATTTATACGAATGCTTTAGTGTCCAGTAAAGGTTAATTGAGTGTATGGCTGGGGGGAAAATTTGTTACACTCTGGACGGTAAATTTACAATAAATTACCATTTATTTTAGATTTTTTTAAATATCTGTCCGAAGGTCATTAATTGAATCTTCCCTTCTAAATTATTATGACTTGAAACGAAACTTTATGTGCAGTTTTATCTGTTCTCCTAATGGGTATACATAAAGGAAATTAGATGAAAACAAACTTATTAATCTTTCTACTATTGGTTTCTATTACGGTTGCAAAAGATAAAAACGGAACTAACCTTACAGGTAAAATCTATGATTCAAATTCATCACAACCGTTACAATACGCAAATGTTGTTATTTTTAACAAGCAAGATAGCACCCAGGTCGACGGAACAGTAGCCAATGATAAAGGCGCGTTTGAAATTCAGCAATTGCCAGCAGGAGAGTATTTTGCAAAAGCAAGTTTTATAGGTTATGAGTCAAAGTTCATCGAAAGTATTACCGTAGATGATCCCGGGAATACTATTGATGTAGGTGAAATTGGGCTCACACCGGATGTTTATGATTTTGATGATGTGATTGTAAGCGGAGAAAGAGCAGCGATTACATATGATATAGATAAAAAAGTAATCAATGTTGAAAGCCAGTTTTCATCCGCTGGCGGTACTGCGGTAGATGTGCTGGAAAACGTACCTTCAGTGACTGTGGATATTGAAGGAAATGTTAGTTTACGTGGAAGTGGTAATTTCCAGGTGCTAATTGACGGCAGACCGACTATACTCGAAGCAAGCGATATTCTTCAGCAAACTCCCGCAAGTTCAATTAAGAACATCGAAATAATTACTAATCCCTCCGCTAAGTTTGATTCAGAAGGAGCTGCAGGAATTATCAATCTTGTGATGAAGAAAAAAGAAAACAAAGGTATTAGCGCAATGCTGGAACTAGACGGCGGATTAAACGATAAGTACAGTGCGAACCTGATATCCGAATATAAAACCGAAGCCATTTTGCTCAACGCAGGTTTTGACTTTCGCGACCAGGTTTACCTGTGGGATCGCGAAAATAGAATCAGGACAACAA
>JANQLA010000210.1 GCA_028280855.1 Melioribacteraceae bacterium | reverse complement strand
TTATATTAATTTTTTAATTCTAAAACCTAGAAAATATTTAATAAAAAAGTTAGGTTCATATTTTAATAAAAATAATTTGGTCAAATAAAATATAATATTATTTGACAGACTACTCTTTTGCACAGTGATGGCATTTTACTATTTTATCATAATACTTCATTTCGGTTACCTTCGCTTCAAATAGCTCACAATATTGCAGGGCATTAAATATTTAGAAAAAAATTCGATGATAGCTAAATGTTTCGTAAAACAAATACTTTCATTAAATTGTAACTTTAATATGCTTAAAAAAATCTTATTACTTTTTTTAATTATCCCATTCTTTAGTTTCTTACTGAAAGCTCAAAATCTCGATAATAATATTACCAGCACGACTACTACACTTCAGTTAAATCCATCACGGTTAGTTTCAGATGACAACGAGTTATCATTTGAGATTTTTTATAGAGCTGATGATAAAATTTTAGTTAGTTGGAGTAAGTCGCTGTCCAATAATGCCAGCCTGAAAATTGGCAAATCACCGGGTAATTATTCAACAAAATCCATCTCGATATCCGGAGAATCTTTTACTTTTACACCGTCATCCGTGCAACTTCCTGTCGGAAGATATTATGTAATCGTTACTACCTCAGCTGAAAATACCCTGGCTGATATTCAAAATGATTTTAATAATAATTCTTCCATAGAATATTCAAATGAAATTCAGTTTATTGTTGAATCGGAGAAGGCTCCTAACACTATAGGCCCGAAAGGAGAGATAACCAATTCTGTACCCACATTCGAGTGGTCGCCAATACCGGGAGTGCCGGGTTACTGGATTATTTTATCCAGCACACCGTTTGAAATTGTAACTCTGCCTAATGACGATGTGAGCATTAAAGGCGCTGATGTTATTTGGAATTACATAACTGCGGGAACATCAGTTCAATATGGAGAGATCAGTCCAAACTCACCTTATTCTTCCGAGGCCCCGCCATTGCTGCCGAATAAAGAATATAATTATGCAATTTTGAATTTATATGACCTCAATGATTTATCGGCAGTTAGCGCAGTATTTTCGGGCGTAAGTTCATTTTCCTATAAACAGGTTGAAGAATTAGAGCCGCCTGTTTTAATTACACCATCTGATGAAACAGTATTTTACGCTGAAGAAAATATCCAGTTTCAATGGGATCCCGTGGAAGGGGTAAATGGTTATAATATTTATATCTTTAACAGGGTCTCCAGTTTCGCCGGGAATGAACAACAAGTTGATTTACCGATTTGGAGTTCTTTTACGAATAATACTTCAATTAATTTTCCTGCGAGATCTATTTTGTCAAAGGGTGATTATTTATGGTACGTAATAGCAAATGACAATTCTGGATCCGGTAGTATTAGCTATAAAAACAAGTTTACATATAAAGTAAATATAAGCCCGTTTAGAATTCGCGGAATTAATATCACTAACAACGCAAACCTGCTGAGTTTCGAAGTTACAGCCAGGTCAATAAGTAACGGTGTAAGTCCGGCGAATCCGTTTCTAATAAATAATACCACTTCCTTTTTAGATAGCCTTGTAACGGGCACGTATGAATTCACCGCGGAGAAAGATGGTTTCTACGATTCAACCTTTGTATATCAATTAAAAGCCAATCGAGTAACTAATGTTGATATATATTTACGACCTATTGAATCGATAGTTTATGGTGAAACAAGGGATAATAATAATGATCTGGTAAATGAAGTTGAGGTCAGTTTCAGGAATATTTCAACCAATGAGTTCATTTTTACTGAATCCGATCTGGAGGGTAAATTCAGTAAATTTACGCCAAGTGGGAGCTACGAAGTGCAGGCAAATAAAGCCGGTTATAAAGCTTCAGGAGCTGTTAATATTACCGTTGCTAATAATCAACTAAATCTAAATTCGTTAATACTGGCCCAGGATGTAGTTACGTTTAGCGGTAAGGTAGTTAATGATGAACAACAACCTGTTAAGCAGGCTTTAATAAAAGCAACCAGCGGTTCAGTTGTTCGACAACAAAACACAAATGAATCGGGTAACTTTAATTTTACGCTTTCCTCGGGGCAGTGGAACTTTGAAGCCAATAAATCAGGATTTGTTGGAAGCGGGATAACATCATATAATTTTGCCGCATCCGATGTTTATCAAAATCAAATATTGAAGCTGGTTCCAAAAGCAAACCAGGTAACAGGATTTGTTTACAGGGTTGTATTCTCTGATGGAAAAACCGGTTATGTTCCGTTTCCCGATGTTACCATAACTGCTAAACCTTTATCGGGACAAGCTGTTAGTGCGGTAACAAATATAAATGGGCAGTTCGAACTGAGTTTAAAGAGCGGCTCTTTTACGCTTGAAGCGACCAAATCGAATCATACAGCTAATAAAACCCTTTCGCTTTCGCTGGGAGTAGGTGAAACTTTATCGGGAATTTCGTTTAATCTAGTTCCAAATAAATCCAGCCTTGCCGGAGTTGTTACAACATCTTTGGGAACACCACTAAGCGGAGCTGAAATTAGCACTCAAGATGGAGAAACAACTGAATCATTACCTAATGGTTCATATTATTTAAGTGTATCACCTGGCAGTAAAACACTTACGGTTTCAAAAACCGGCTTTGCTACTCCCGAGCCAATAGTAGTAAATATATCCGGAGGACAAGATCTCGATAATATCAACTTCAAATTGAATGAAAATGCCGGTGCAATATCAGGTAAAACCACCTCTATACAACAAGTTTTAACAGACGCATTGATATCGGCTGTTGGCGGAGATAAAATTACTACAGTTAGAAGCGATTTGTTCGGAAATTATATCCTACATCTCAAGCCTGGCGATTATGTTTTGTCTGCACAAAAAACCGGTTTCCTGAAAAGCGAAGAAATATCCGTAACTATTAGTCCAGGACAACAGAGTAGCAATAATAATTTCGACCTTGTCGAAAACTCTGCAATTTTTAACGGAAGTGTAAAAAGTAATTTAGAACCATTATCAAATGTGAAGATTGAACTCATTTCAAAAACCGGCAATACTACATATACGCTAACAACAAATGTATTCGGCAGCTTTTCGGCCTCCGTTCAAGCCGGATTAATATACAATGTAACATTTACTCTTGATGGTTATACTAGCGAAACAATTGAAACATCTGTTTTGTCGGCGGGGAGCAGCAATAGCATCAATATGTCTTTAAATCCATCCCTTTCGTCGATTTCTGGTTTTGTATTCAATGATAAAGGTGAAACAATTGACGGGGTGGAAATTAGTATTATAAATGTAGCGGATAACGAGTCTTTAATTATTGTACCCGAAGTAGACGGAAGTTACTCAACCGGTTTACTGCAGGGAAATTATATAACTGTGGCAAGCGCTGATGGACATAGAAGTGACAGTATAAGCGTTAGCTTAGAGAGAGGACAAAATATTGACGACATCAATTTTAGCTTGTTGCAAAATTTTGCTGTTCTTAGTGGATTTGTAAAAAATGAATCCGGTAATAGCCTTGAGGGTGTTGTTGTAAATGTAAATAGTAAAAAGCAGACAGCCACAACGACAACCGGTTCGGACGGGTCATATTTCATTGCTGAACTTACAAATGATACTCTTTCTATTACTGCAAACGCTGAAAACTACTCATTAGGTGAAGTTGATGAATTCATAATTAAAGACGGTGACAGCAAACAACAGGACTTTATGCTTGAATTGCAGGTAGGCAAAATTAGTGGTTTTGTTTTGGATGTGGGCTCAACTCCGGTAGCTGATGCTACTATATTGTTAGCCGGGGAAAGCGGTTTTGAATACAGCACTTCAACCGATAATGACGGCTATTATGAATTTCTTGCGCTTCCATTAAATAATTACACTCTTGAAGTAATAAAATCAGGTTATGTTACCGGCGATATACTATCTATAACGCTTGATGAAAACAATTTTGATCGAACACTTAATGTAAACAATCTGTTGGTATTAAATGCTTCGATTCAGGGAGTTGTAATAGATAATTTTGGAAACTTGTTGGAAGGAGTTTTAATAAATATTTCAGGAGACAGCGGAGCCGGTAGTTCTGTTACAAATAACAGAGGTGAATTTATTGTAAGTAATTTACATGCTGCGACATATAATCTAAATGTTTCATTAAATGGTTACTCTGAAATTGATACAACAGTTCAGGCAAACGGTGGAAGTATTATAAGCCTTACGTTGGTAAAGAATAATAGCAGCATTTCAGGAAGAGTTACAAATCAACTTGGCGAAAACTTGGTTTTCCCTGTAAACATTATCGGGGTTGCATCCAGCGGGGAGGTTTACAACACACAGACGGATGCTGAAGGCAACTTTAAATTGAGTGATGTCGGAAATAATACCGACTATATTCTACGAACAGATATTTTTAGAGAAGGGTATATAAACGATACAACATCATTTAACTTACCGTCTGGCTCTCAAAGTTTCAACAACGCGAATTTGACCGTTGTAGAAAAAAAATCGAGAGTGTTTGGTAATGCAGGCGTAGAGCAGGCAACTCTTACACTTACTAACAATTCGACAGGTATTCAAAATATTGTGTTTTCAGGTTCTTCGGGCGATTACGAAATTAATTTTCTACCTGATGGTTCATATTTACTTGTGCCCAATTTGTTAGGATTTAGCTTCACTCCGGCTTCACGCCAAATAAATATCGGAGCGAAAGATACTGTTGCCGCCAACTTTGTAGCTGAAAAAAATGCGGGTAGTATTATTGCCTCTGCGCAGGATGAAGATGGTGTGTTAATTAGCGGTGTAGAGATTAATATCCTTAGCGCCGACGGCGGTATAAGTTTATTCGGGTCAACCGGGGAAGATGGAAAAGCTGTATTCGAAAATTTACCTTCCGGCAGCTATGAAGTACGGCCTGCACTTGAAGGTTACACCTCAATACCAAATGTTCGCAGTGTAGATGTTTTAGCAAACATTGAAGTAAGTGTTAATTTTACTCTTAAAGCAAGTAGATCCTTCATCTCCGGCAGAGTTGAACTAATCGATAACGGCGTCTCTGGTCCTGTTTCAGATGCAAGAGTACAATTGCTTTATCAATCAGGGACAAGTTTTGTCGCATTTTCGAGCAGTGATGGTAATTTTGTTTTTGAAAACATTCCCCCCGGATCCGTTAGTCTTAAAGCAACTAGTGCAGGTAATAATTCCGAAATTGTATCTTTTCAACTTGCGGACGACGAAACAATATCGAATGTTGTACTACAAATTACTGCCAGTGTTGTGGGTATTTCCGGCCGCGTAATTTATGATGGCGCAGGTGTTGAAGGCGTTGCTATTGAAGCATTTTCCTCCTCTTCATACCAAGTAACTACAAATTCCAACGGTCGTTTTAGTTTTGGCGATATTCCTATCAGAGCCGGAGAAAGCGATACAACGACACTCCTCATCCGCATGAACGATGTAAATTATCCAGCTAAGCAAACTAAGCTGAGCATTCCTTCTTCGGCGAAAGGTGCAACTATTTCTGTACCGGATTTTATTTTACCCAGCGGGCAATTAGTTATTCTTGTTACCGATGGCATTAATCCTCTTAAAGGTGCAAATGTTAATTTCAGTGATGCTGACGGAAATGTTACTTCAATTTTTACCGATGAGACCGGACTTTTCAGAAGCCAAAAATTATTATCCGAGGGTACATATCAATTTTCCGTAATTAAGGAATTATTTCTCAAACCAGGCCAATCATTAACTACGGTTGTTTTGCCGGACGACACTTCTTCGGTAGAAGTAGAACTGGCGCTTCCTTTTCGCATAAATAATGTTGACTCAATTTTTGCTGATACCGGGACTGAAGTTGTTGTTTCGTCGACCACTCCGCTAGGTAATTATTCAGGAATACTCCATTACAAATTAATTTCATCAAGTGTATTTCAGCAAATTGAACTCATTCAATCGGATAATAGCTTTAGCGCCCTCATACCGGCATTATTCAGTACAGAAGATATTCAGTATTATGTAGAAATTAATAGAACGGCCGATAACGGCTCTTATACTTCCGAATTATATACTGTGAATTCATTTGCGCGTGGTCTATTAACAGAATTCGAAATAACTCCTTCATTAAATAACCAGATCATGAGAACAGGGGATTCATATTCGATTACTTTAACTGTACGCGACGGACTTAATCAATCAATAAACGAAAATTTTATTGGTGCCTCGAGTAATGGAAGCATTGAGTGGATAAACGAGAGTCAGGATATTATTGAAATTTTACAGATCGATAGTAATAATCCAACTGAAGCAATTCTTAATATTATTGGTAATGGCCAAGCTAAAATAACGGCAATTGCTGAATTAAACGGTAAAATACTTAACCGGGAAATTTTAATTACTGCGAGTGATGTGCCGTTAAAAAATATTTTTATAGGTTCACCCTCCAACAGATTAAGTAACAGATCGGATGGAATTCAGTTTTCATACAGTGCAATTGATACTTTGGATCGTAGCGTTCTACTTGGCGATAATACAATTTGGGGACTTACTCCGGAAGCTTCAGGTACAATTACTGATCAAGGCACATACGTTCCGGTTGATTCAACTTATGTCGGTAACAGCATAATTACGCTTTACGACCAGGTTTCGGAATTGTCGGGAACTTTTGAATTATCTGTTTTCGCCCAGGTGGATAAAAACAGCGGGGTAAGTTTAACAGATTATCAGGGCATGCGGTTGGATATACCGGCAGGCGCGGTTGAAGATCCTATCGAAGTTTCAGTCGGTACAGCACAATTCGGTCCTGCTAAAAAGCATTTTGCTTCGTTTGATGTTAATAAAACATACACTGTTTCTGATGATGTTTATAATATAATATACTCCGGTAACTCGCTTCCGGGCGATAGCCTATTTTTGCCGGCTTCTTTTGAACTTCCTCAAAGTGAATCTTTAGAATTTTTTGAAGGTGAGCAGGTAATTGGAATTTATGACCCGGTCTGGAAAAATTGGGTAACCATTCCTGTAAACTCGCAACTTCAAAAGAGTTTAGTTACTTCAAAGTTCTACAGGTTCGGCGAGTATAGTATTCTAACGGAGAATGAACCCCTCGGAATTAAACATCTAAGCGTGCTCCCATCGCCGTTTTCACCCGTTGTTGCCCCGGTTAAAATTGGTTATTTCCTTAGCACAAGTTTCCCACCGGCTTCAGTTACGATAAAAATATATAATATCAGGGGTGAGGTTGTAAGAACACTTTTAGAGAATGATATTCAGTTCCCGGGCAAATTTGGAAGCAGCAGCAGTCAAAAAGAAATTTACTGGGATGGAAAAACAGACAACAATTATATGGCAAGGAATGGACGTTATATAATTCAAGTTACCGTTAAAGACAAAGAGGATGAAATCAATAAACTAATTCAAGTAGTACTAATAAAATAAATTCTATTGAAAACTATTTTGGCAACATGATGAAAAATATACTCAGATTGATTTGTGCAATAATTTTGCTTACCTCAGCGCTGTATGCCCAAAAATTATCAGGCATACCCGGAGCATTTGCTGATGTTGGATTCGGCGCGCGGCCAATAGCAATGGGAGGAGCTTTTGTTGGTCTTGCAAATGATGTAAACAGCGTTATCTGGAATCCCGCAGGACTTGGGAATACTGAGAACTACCAGGTATCTTTTAGCTACTTTAAACAGATGCAACTGGTTAATTATCAATACCTGTCGGCTTCCGCTTCTTTATCAAAAGAAGAGAAAAGAAGCGTTGGAATTGCAATTATCTCGAACGGCGATGAAGCATTGCGTGAATATACTTTCTACGGATCTTACGCTCAGAAAATTTCTTTCCTTCTTGTAGGTGTTAGTTTAAAGCTGCGATATGCTTCTTTTGGAAACAACAAACTTTCTGAAAGCGACTTTCTTGTATTCGAAGAAAATGAAATATCACAAGGAATTTTAAACCAGGTAAAAGGAAATGCAATCGGCTTCGGGTTAGACCTTGGTCTATTATACAAGCTTGAGAATGACATTACTCTCGGGTTAATGCTTAGGGATGTAGCTTCTCCGGTAAGCTGGGACTCGAAAACAGATAATCCGGAAACCGTAACAAAAGGAAAATATAATGAAAATA
Organism: Melioribacteraceae bacterium; assembly: GCA_028280855.1. GTDB lineage: Bacteria > Bacteroidota > Ignavibacteria > Ignavibacteriales > Melioribacteraceae > PGYT01. Next base: position 2,361 of record JANQLA010000210.1, on the reverse strand, counting down.
TACCTATGGAATTAGTCTTTGGATCATCTTTTAACATTTATTCGGGGGTTGTGCTTGCCGCTGATTATTATCCTTCATTATACAAGGAATCCGCAAATCGATTACGAATGGGTGCAGAGGGTGTGTTATTTAATATTGTTGCATTAAGAGCGGGCATTCAGCGATTTATTAGTTCTGAGGAAATGAATAAAATTACTTTTGGTATAGGTTTGAATATTGAGTTAAGCAAAATGATTTTTCATCTTGATTACGCTTATGTTAATGAACCAATACAAAGCACTCAAAGATTTGCGATAAGAGCAGAATTTTAACTATACAGAGAAAAATGATGAAAAAAAATTTTACAATAATATTGATTGCCGGTTTAACTTTCTTTCAAACCGTTATTGCTCAGGAAGCCGATGACACGCCGGTTATGCAATATTGGTCAGGAGGATTTGGCAAAATAAATCTTGGACTGGATTTGAATCTTACAGGTGCCGGCGGCGGTTCGGGTACATTTGGCGGTGTTTACTCGCCGGGGTTAAACAACGGCGCTTCAAACTTATTTTTGAATCCCGCAGCTCTTTCGCGACTTGAAAGTTCTAACGTTTTCTTTGATATGAAGATGGGCATTAGTAATAATACTTTTGGATTGGGTAAGGACGATCTTGTATCACCCGAAACCATACAGGAAGAAACGGATTCATTCTTTGATGATACGGATGCGTTTATTGTAGATAATGCTACTTCAAAAAAATACACAGAATTTTCGGATGTTGAATTTTCTCAACCGGGTGGATTTAGTTCATTTGGTTTAGCCTTTCCTGTAAACGATAATTTCAAACTCGGCATAGGTTATCTTTCTGTGCTTGACATCTCATTTAATATGCTGATGAATGGAGTAAACACGGGGCTAAAAGCAACCAAGACAGTTGGCGGCAATAATACCGACATTGACATAATTTTAAGCAACAATATTATCTCGGAGTTCAGGCTTAAAATGCATCAGTTCTCTTTTGGCGGCTCTTTTGAAATTGTAAATAAAAATAATTCAAAAATAGCGCTTGGCTTTACAGCCAGCAATTACTACCTGAATAATAAAATATATCTTGATTCGTTTAACCAAGGAATGATTGTCCTCAATAATTCATCAGAATATTATTTCAATGACCCAAATGACCCAAACCTACGTTTTGATCAGGGTGAAACAAATCAAATGTTTTTCAGGTCTGGTGCAAATTTTACGGATAATAAATGGGCAATCCAAATAGGCGCTTATTTTGAACCGGCGGGAAATAACAGTTTCTTGTCTAACTTCAGGTTTTCTTTTGTGTTAGACGTTAAACCAAATTTCAATATTCGCGATAAAAATGCTTTCTCGGAAAGCTATCAACCCAAGTTTCTTACCGGCTCTCCGCTGGGTGAGGATGATGATGCACTGGATATTATTATAGATTCACTGGATTTAGCCAAACCAAATTCAACTGTGCCTACCGATAATGTATTTTCAGATTCGCTGTTAGTCGAATTTCCATCAAGTTTGCTAATTGGACTTGATGCTCAACTGGGGAAACATATTCTGGCAATAAATTTTGTAAAATATTTTGGCGAATACTCATTTAAATATGCCGATTATTACCTTGGTTATAAACCATCAGCCGGCCTAAGAATAGGCTTCGATTTGAACATGCCTGACAAACTAGATGGATGGGCTTGGGCATTTGTCCCTGTCAGATTATTGTTTCTTGATATTGACGGATTGATTTTACAGGCGTTTAATAAACATACCGGTTATAAAAACCCTCATTACAGGATAGGTGGCGGTTTAATGTTTGGAAGTCCTGTTGTTGAAGGATTTGAAGATAGCGAGGATTTGAAAAACAGTCTCGATACTCCTTTGCCCGTAGGCTTTTCCCTGGGGCGCCAGTATACTATTCTCGAAAATATAAATGTCGGCGCTATGGTTTTCGGGTATCCCGACCTCGCGCTAAGATTTTCGTTTGGATATAATTTTTAACCGAAATGGGATTATTCCATAACTAATGTAGCTGTAAGAATTTCTTAAGCCAATGAACCTAAGTCAAAACAAACTGGCATTGGAATTAAAACTACCTGCCCGCCGTATTAATGAAATTGTGCCTAGTAAAGGAAAAATTATGCCCGACACTGCGATGCGGCGTGCAAAGTACTTCATAATATCGACGGAATTTTGGTTAGGTCTACAAACTGACTATGATTTGGAAACTGCTGCTGATGAATTTTCGGATAAAAATAATTCAGAGGTTGGAGAATATAGAACTGGTTAATTGCTCAATTGGTTCTTAATTCTATCCATAAATTCAAGAGGGGGCTGTCTCAAAAAGGCAGCTCTTTTTTTTG
>JANQLA010000206.1 GCA_028280855.1 Melioribacteraceae bacterium | reverse complement strand
TTTTTTGTAATATCCCCAGGCTTCCTCATAGTTGGTGCACAGCACAATCTTAGGACGCGCACGCATACGCAAAAATTTATGAGATAAGTTTATACCCTCGGATATTAACCGCTGCGCTTGCCAAACCAGCTCGGTATAAATCAGCGGAAGATACGACGAATAAAAACGAATACTGTCTTCAATCAGGATAATTACCTGTATACCTACATTAGTAGTATCATATTCTATATTTAGCCTGTCTTCAATATATTTTATAATACCGAATATAATTCTAAAATCACCCTGCCAAATAAAAACCTTGTCGAAAACATCGCGCTCGGGATGCTGAATAAGTTCTACCATTTCCAGGTTGTCGTAACCTAAAAGCACGATAGGAATACTCAAACCTTCGGCACGTACCTTTTTTGCGAATTCAATAGTATGCATGTCTTCAATATGCTGGGTTGCAATTATCAGGCTAAACCTCTTTTCATTTCGGGCTATCTCAATAGCTTCTGATCCGCTTGATACCTGCACTAATTCCGGAGAGTGACTTAAATTAAGAAACTGGTACTCCTCACGAATCAGCTCATACAAGCGTCCGTCTTCCTCAAATATAAATGAGTCATACATACTTGAAACAAGCAGTATATCGCGAATTCTAAAACGCATAAGGTTGTGGAAATCCTGAAACTTGCGGTACTTACTTTCTCTTAGTAACTCTTTGGCATACTTGAAATTAGTTTGCATATTTTTCCGAATGTTCAATTTGTTTTCCCTTTCAGAAGGTAATTAACTGTTGTGAAAAAATCATTAATAAAAAAGGAGCCGGCACAAGTAGAGAATATTGATCAGGCACCGACTCCTTAACCGTTAAAGGAAACTATTTGTAACTATACTATTCCTAAATCGAGCATAGCATCGGCAACTTTAACGAATCCGCCGATGTTGGCGCCGTTAACATAGTTACCGGGAGTATTGTATTTCTCAGCTGTTTCAAAACATGTTTTATGAATTGATTTCATAATTATATGAAGCCTATTGTCAACTTCTTCACGAGTCCATCCGTAACGCATGCTATTCTGCGCCATTTCTAATCCGGATACCGCAACACCACCTGCATTAGCGGCTTTACCAGGACCGTACAATATTTTTTCTTTCACAAAGAGTTCAACACCTTCGGGAACCGTTGGCATGTTTGCACCTTCGGAAACAACATACACGCCGTTTGCCAGCAAGTTTTCAGTGTCTTTTAAATTAACTTCATTTTGGGTCGCACTTGGGAATGCGCAATCAGCTTTATGATTCCACAACGGATTGAATTCAGCATTAGCATCCAAAGCTGTGTACTGTGCGTTTGGATACTTTTCAACGTATTCTTTAATCCTTCCGCGTTTTACATTTTTTAGTTCCATTACGAAAGCTAATTTTTCACGGTCTATTCCATCTTCATCATAAATATAACCGCTTGAATCCGATAGTGTAACAACTTTACCGCCAAGGTCTAATACTTTCTCGGTAGTGAACTGTGCCACGTTACCGCTTCCCGAAACCAGGCAGGTTTTACCTTCTAAAGTTTCGCCGCGGGTATTTAACATTTCGGCTGCAAAATAAACAGCGCCGTACCCTGTGGCTTCAGGTCTAATCAACGAACCGCCCCAGTTAATACCTTTACCTGTTAACACACCGGTAAATT
>JANQLA010000186.1 GCA_028280855.1 Melioribacteraceae bacterium | reverse complement strand
TGATCATTGGAAAATCGTTTACTACCTTCGCGATTATTACAAGCAATTTGGTATTGCTCCAATGATTAAAAAACTTTGCAAAGAAACCGGGTACTCCCTAAAAACTATTTATGATCTTTACCCGTCGGGTCCGGCAAAAGGCGCTTGTAAAGTTGCAGGATTGCAAAAGCCGACCGGTTGTGTTTAACAGAGCATTATTGATATGAAATATTAAGAGTAACCGGCTCTTGCATGTTACGTTTTGCGATAAGTACTGTGCAAAAAGAGCTTACTCAATTATATCATTTTTAATGCGGATAGGACAGACTAAATGCTGAATAAACTTTTACGTCGGAACACATCAAAAATAGTTGAACGGTGGCTAGGATTAATATTTGATACCTACGGAGAAGACGCTTCCGATTTTTTTCAAAAGAAAGGTAATAGGTTCGCTAACCCTGTCGGTAGTATATTTAGCACGAATGCAGAACTAATATTTAGCGAGCTTATCAATCGAAATGATAAGGAACATCTCTCAATTTTTCTTCAAGATGTTGTAAAAATAAGAGCAATTCAGGAATTGCCACCTTCAGAGGCAGTCAATTTTGTTTATCTTCTTAAAAAAGCAATAAAGCCGGAAGTTATTGATAAGAGAAGCGATTCGATTAGCCTAAACGATTATCTTGACTTGCAAGAATCCATTGACCAACTGGCTCTGCTGACTTTCGATATTTACCAGGAAGCCCGCGAAGATATTAATCGAATAAGAATTAATGAGTTGAAGAAATATGCCGCAGTTATCAACAAGCAACATGATGGTTCGGTTTAGCGGTTTTAAAATTTAGTTGTTTGAAATCGTTTATCCTGTTTTTATCCGCAATATTATTTGGATTATCCAAAAATGAGGAATTAATGAACATTCTAATTTCAGCGGCTGCTTTGCTAATCTTGATTCTACTTGTAATTGTCGGCATTGAAGCTGCAGGGCTTGAATACTTTTTCGGTGTATTTATCCCTTACATGGCCGTAGTAATATTTTTATCCGGTATTATATTTAAACTAATTGGCTGGGCGCGATCACCTGTTCCGTTTCGTATTCCAACCATAGCCGGACAGCAGAAATCACTTGGCTGGATAAAGAGCAGTAAACTCGATAGTCCAGCTACAATACTCGGAGTTGTTGGGAGAATGGTTCTGGAAGTGCTCCTGTTTCGCTCACTCTTTCGGAATACCAAGTACGAAACTAAACCAGGACAGAAACTTGTTTACGGCAGTGCAAAATTTTTATGGATTGCCGCACTTATATTTCATTGGTCTTTCCTGATTATTATCTTGCGGCATTTACGATATATCAGCGAGCCGATTCCGTCTTTAGTACCACTGTTGCAAAACCTCGACGGATTTTTTCAAGTTGGCGTCCCCGAGTTATTCATAACTAATATTTTAATTGTTGTTTCGCTGGCGTTCCTTTTCATGCGCAGAACTGCCGACCCAAAGAACAGGTATTTATCATTAACAGCAGATTATTTTCCTTTGCTTCTGATTTTAGCCATTGCCATAACAGGAATTATGATGCGTTATTTTACAAAGGTTGACATTGCAGGAATCAAAACTTTTGCTATGGGACTGGTTAGCTTTAAACCTGTTGTTCCCGAAAGTATAAACGTCATTTTTTATATCCACTTATTTCTTGTGTCATCACTGCTGGTTTATTTCTCTTTCAGCAAACTGCTGCACATGGTTGGTGTTTTTCTTTCGCCTACAAGAAACCTGTCTAATAATAACAGGTCGGTTAGGCATGTTAATCCCTGGGATAAACCTGTGCGTATTCATACATACGAAGAATATGAAGATGAATTCAGGGATAAAATGAAAGCTGCCGGATTACCATTAGAGAAGGAATAATTATGTCTGATAAGAAACCTACACCTGAAGAATTATTTAGTACGATCGATTACAAGGCGTCGGAGAAGGATTGGTCTAAGCCTCACATCAAATTTAAGGTAGGAACTTACAATCATAGCGGTGTTCCGAAGAACGTTGAGTATTTGGAACTGCCTAACGCTCGCAAATGGCAGCCCTCGGATGACGACTGGCAGTTACCCGACAACTGGAAAGAAATTATTATAGATGGCATAAAGGAGAGGCTTGATAAGTTCCGGTCATTAAAAATATTTATGGATATATGCGTTAGATGCGGTGCTTGTTCAGATAAGTGTCATTTCTTTATTGGATCTGGTGATCCGAAGAACATGCCTGTTGTAAGAGCCGAGTTACTTAGATCGATATATCGAAACGATTTTACAACAGCAGGAAAAATACTCGGCCGAATTGCCGGCGCACGCGAATTAACTCTCGACGTTTTAAAAGAATGGTTTTATTATTTTTATCAATGCACGCAATGCAGAAGATGTTCTTTGTTTTGTCCGTACGGAATCGATACTGCTGAAATAACAATACTTGTTCGCGAGCTGCTTAATCTCGTTGGCGTTAATATTGACTGGGTTATAACCCCTGTGGCCAATAGTTTCAGAACCGGCAACCATCTCGGAATACAGCCCCACGGTTTTGCAGACAGCATTGAATTTGCGGTCGACGAACTTGAAGAGCTAACAGGTGTTAAAGTTGAAGCACCAATTAACCGCAAAGGTGCAGAAGTACTTTTTGTTTCTCCTTCAGCCGATTATTTCGGAACACCCCACTACTACACGCTGCTTGGTTACCTTGCGCTTTTCCACGAGGTTGGTTTGGATTATACCTGGAGTACGTTTGCTTCGGAAGGCGGTAACTTCGGTTCATTCGTTTCGCATGATCTAATGAAATCGCTTAACATGAAGATTTATGCTGAAGCTAAAAGGCTCGGAGTTAAATGGATTATCGGCGGCGAATGCGGACACATGTGGCGAGTGCTACATCAATACATGGATACAATAAACGGTCCTGCAGATTTTTTAGAAGTTCCCGTTTCACCAATAACCGGTACTAAATTTGATTTTGCCAAATCAACCAAGATGATTCATATATGTGAATTTACTGCGGACTTAATTAAGAATAATAAAATAAAGCTTGATAAAAGCCGTAATGATCATTGGAAAATTACATTCCATGATTCATGCAATCCAGCGCGTGCAATGGGTTTGATTGATGAGCCTCGTTTTATCATTAACAGCACATGTAATAACTTTTACGAAATGCCGGAGAACACGATAAAAGAACAAACTTTCTGTTGCGGCAGTGGTGCCGGCTTAGGTACGGAAGAAAACCTTGAAATGAGATTAAGAGGAGGCCTGCCCCGTGCGAATGCAGTTAACTTCGTTCATGAGAAACACGGTGTTAATTTGCTTGCTTGCATTTGCGCTATCGATAAAGCAACATTGCCTCCTTTAATGGAATACTGGGTACCTGGAGTTGAAGTAGCAGGCGTTCACGAATTTGTTGGTAATGCACTTATAATGAAAGGTGAAAATGAAAGAAAGGTTGATCTGCGCGGAGAACCAATAGGCGAACCTGAACCCGAGCTGGAGGAGAAACAATAGCTTTAAATAATATCGAAAACTGAATAAGGTTTTAAGATGTATGATTCGGGCAAAATATTAGCGGGAATAATAATCTTTATTCTACTCATAACTTTTCCTTTCTGGTTAAATTCGATTCAAGGCGAATATAAAGGCGAACCGGAATTAGTAATTGACAGGAGTAACGGAGCACAGTGTGTTAAATCAACTGACTACATGCGTAATTCACATATGACCCTGTTGAATGAATGGAGAGATGAAGTCGTTAGAAATGATAATCGATTTTACACTATATCTTCTGGTGAGAGAATTGAAATGAGCTTATCTAACACTTGCATGAGCTGCCACGCGAATAAAGAGGAATTTTGCGACCGGTGTCATGATTATTCCGGTGTTAAGCCGTATTGTTGGGATTGTCATATTGAGCAAAAAAAACTGGAGACGAATTAATGAATTCGAGCAGGCGTAAATTTTTAAAGCTTGCCGGAATGGCGGCATTGGGTATTACTGCCGGTAAGTATGAGAAGATTTTCGGACTTACCGGTTATTCAAATACTCAGCATTCACAAAGCGTTTCAAAACTACGGGCAATGGTAATTGATATAAGGAAGTGCCTGGTTGAAAAGGGATGCACGGCATGTATATCAAGCTGCAATAAGACCCACAACGTACCTAATATTGACAACACGAAGCACGAAATAAAATGGATTTGGAAAGAAGATTACGAAAATGTTTTTCTTGAAAAGGAAAATCATTTCCTGAATGAAGATTTCAAACATAGTGAGATACTGATTCTCTGCAACCATTGCGATAATCCGCCGTGCGTTAAAGTGTGCCCTACAAAGGCCACTTGGAAAAGAGAAGACGGAATAGTAATGATGGATTGGCATCGCTGCATCGGTTGCAGGTATTGCATGGCAGCCTGTCCTTACGGATCACGCAGTTTTAACTGGATTAGTCCGCGTCCGTTTATAGAAAATATTACTAAAAATTTTCCAACGCGTACAAAAGGAGTAGTTGAAAAATGTACTTTTTGTGATGAGCGACTGGCGCGAAACCAACTGCCCGCATGTGTTGAGGCTTGTCCGCAAAAATGTTTGCTGTTTGGTGACTTAAATGACTCGAAATCCGAAGTTCGTCAGGTTTTGGCAAATAACTTTTCGATTAGAAGAAAGCCATCCTTGGGCACTAATCCAAAAATATATTACATCGTTTGAGGAATTAAAATGATTGAGCATGCGCTTAAAGGGACTAAATCTTATTGGCTATGGATACTAAGCCTGTCAATTATAATCTTTGTTGGTTTATTATTTTATCTGGAGCAATTAGACTACGGCTTGGGGCTTACAGGCTTAAACAGGGATGTTACCTGGGGTTTTTACATTGCTCAGCTAACATTTCTTGTTGGAGTTGCCGCCAGCGGCGTAATGGTCGTACTTCCTTACTATTTACACAATTACAAAGTATTCGGAAAGTTAACTATACTCGGCGAGTTTCTTGCAATTGCTTCTGTAGCAATGTGCGTATTGTTTGTAGTGGTAGACGTTGGTCAGCCGTATCGAATGATGAATCTATTTCTTTACCCGTCGCCGGAATCGCTGTTGTTTTGGGACACAGTTGTACTTAGCGGTTACCTGGTTTTAAACGTGATCATTAGCCGTAAAGTTCTTGACTCGGAAAGAAAGTCGATACCTCCACCGAACTGGCTTAAGCCGATAATAATAATATCTATTCCATGGGCGATTAGTATACATACAGTTACTGCTTTTTTGTATTCAGGATTGGCAGCACGACCGTTTTGGATGACCGCAATACTAGCGCCACGTTTTTTGGCTTCTGCATTTGCGTCTGGACCAGCGCTTCTTTTAGTAATGTGCCTTGTCCTAAAGAAAATTACAAAGTTCGATCCGGGTAAAGAAGCGGTTCAAAAGCTGGCATTGATAATAACTTACGCAATGGCGGCAAATATCTTTTTTATTCTAATGGAATTATTCACAGCTTTCTATAGCGGCATACCTGAGCATCTTACACATTTTCAATTTTTGTTTGTAGGACTTGAAGGCAACACATCACTTGTACCGTGGATGTGGATATCGGTCGTTCTGGGAATCACCGCGTTAACTTGCTTATTCGTTCCAAAGCTCAAACAAAACGAGAACATTCTTTTCGGAATTTGTTTAGCGATCTTTCTTTCCATCTGGATTGATAAAGGATTAGGAATGGTTGTAACTGGTTTTATTCCATCGCCGCTTGGAGAGGTTGCCTCTTACTGGCCGACGATTCCGGAGTTAATGATATCATTAGGAATATGGGCAATCGGATTTTTCATTATTACGGTTTTCTACAAAGTTACTTTATCGCTTCGGCGAGAACTTTTAACTTAGTTGAGACTAATGAACAAAGTAATAATAATAGGCGGTAATGCGACGGGCTGCAAAGCAGCAGCACGACTGCGAAGAATATCAAGGAATTATGAAGTAACTATAATAGAGAAAACACCTGTTATTTCCTTTGGAAGCTGTGGGTTACCACTTTATGCCTCCGGTGAAATTGAGAACATTGATACTTTATCGAAAACCGCTTACGGAATTATACGAGATCAAAAATTCTTCAAAGAAGTTAAAGGAATAAATGTATTAATAAACACCGAAGCCGTAGATGTTGACCCTGATGCACAAGAGGTTTACTGTTATGATATAGAGAACAACAAAACCATTTCATTACATTATGATGCATTACTATTTGCAACAGGTTCAAAAACAGCCAAGCCAAAATTCCTCGTAAATATTGCTGAGCGTGTATCATCATTTCATTCACCTAAAGATGCAAAGTTGTTCAAACAACTGGTGCAGAAAGGCGAAATCGGTAATGCTGTAATAATAGGAGGCGGCTATGTGGGGTGTGAACTGACGGAATCACTAACATCGCTTTGGGGAATAGACACAACACTAATCGAAAAAGAAGCCAACCTGCTTTGGAATAATTTTGATCCCGAGATATCAGGCATACTTGAACATCGACTAGTTAAGAATGATATAAAGCTCCGGCTTTCAACAGGTATTCATTCTATAGAAGCAGGCCCTGATAATCATCCCGTTCTTAAATTGGATAACGATGAGATACTTAATACAGATTATGTATTCAACTGTTTGGGCGTTGTTCCCGAGGTATCACTTGCGGAAAAAATCGGTATTAAAATCGGAGCGACGGGTGGGATAGTTGTAGATGAAAACATGAAAGCCAGTATACCCGGTATTTGGGCGGCAGGGGACTGTGTTGAAACAAAGAGTATTGCAGCTAATAAAAATCATTGTATGCCGTTAGCGTCTTTATCAAACAGGATGGGAAGATGTG
>JANQLA010000151.1 GCA_028280855.1 Melioribacteraceae bacterium | reverse complement strand
AGACCTGGGCCGCAAAGTTTCAAAGTCTTGAAAATTTTTATCGATTTAGAAAACTTATATTTGAGGCCTAGTGGCAAAATAAATTATTGCTTTTACAATAAAGTCTCATCTTATTCGTTCACTGTATTAGAAAACCGAGAATTATGGGATCGTATTTGGAAAGTCAATTAATACTACGCTGTAAAAAAGGCGACAGCAGGGCGTTCGGAGAATTGATTAAAAACTACCGTAAACAGTTGTTTACATACCTTGTTCGGTTAAGCGGGAATAGAGATATAGCTGAGGATTTAATGCAGGATACTTTAACAAAAGCATGGACAGGATTAGCCCGTTACGAAGAGAAAAACAAATTTTCATCCTGGCTGTTTTCAATTGCCCACAATATTGCTACTGATGCGTATCGCAAGAAAAAGGTTCGTGAAGTTATAACAACGTATGACGAAATACCGGAGAAAAATTTAATCGTTAATCACCAACATGAGTTAGAGTCGGAAGATTTGAAGAATGCCATCATAGCTTTATTATCACAAATACCCGAAAAGCAGCGCAGTGTTTTTTTGTTAAGGCAGCATAGCGGAATGTCTTTTAAAGAAATCGCCGAAACGACCGGTGAACCTTTGAATACGGTGCTTAGTCATATGCACTATGCCGCGAAAAAGTTAAGAAAAATTTTGCGAGTAAAAAATGTTATCTGAAATAATGAAATTAACCAGGCAGTTTGAAAATGAAGTATGGCTGTATCTTGGGGATGAGCTTGATAAAAGCCGAAGAGAGTTCTGGGACAAGAAAATTGCTGAGTTACCCGAACTTCAAAAGCTCCTCAATGAATCGAAGCAGCTACAAAATATTTATAATTCGGAAATATTGAATGATATAGAAGACCATGCGTTCGACAGGATAGTAGCGAAGGCAGCTCGCCCGAATCTTTTCACTAAAATGTTTGCTTGGGTAAATGGTTTGTTTCAATCTGATAATGAGCAGGGTATAAGCGCCCCCAAAATGGCGCTGGCTACTACATTGGCAATTGCCGCCATTATAATGTTATTAGTCACGGATAAACCGAACCAGGTTAAAACAATAAGCAATGAACTGCTCGATTGGAATGCAGGTTCGATTACCCAACAGATGAATGATATTGAAACCGGGATATCATTAGTAGATCAGGATAACTACAAACGATATATGATTTTAAAATTTAGCAAAGAAGGATGGAATAAAAACGTTTATTCAATCACAAAAGACTTAGAAAAAATGAAACAAGAATTGGAAGAAATTTCAATGTAAGGTTCGCAAATAATCGGAGGAATTTATGAAACAATTAATAGTTCACTTTATTATCGGGATTTTTTTACTTGCTTCAAATTCATTGCTCGCGCAGGATCCACCGCCGCCGCCCGAAATCGAAATTGTCGGCGAAGCAAGATCCTTGCTTAACGGCTATTTAAAGGTTAGCAGTGAAGATGAAAAAGAGTATTTAAAAAATGCAACTCCCAAACTGAAAGAATATTTCAAACAAATAAAAGCAAATGATGAAAGACGGTATTACCAGTTGTTACGTGAATATTACTTCAGCAACCTGCGGTATCCAATGATGAGAAGAAAAGAAGCTGAGCTCCAAACTACACAGCGTGAAATAATTGAACAAGAGATTATGACCGAAGCATTTGCCTCTAAGTATAAGAATGCTAATACAGATGAGAAATCTAAAATACGACAGGACCTTGAGCAAAGCCTCACTTACTTATTTGATCTGAAAGAGAATCAACGGGAATATGAAGTACGTGAGCTGGAAGCTCAATTAAAAGAACTCAAAGATAAAATCAGCGTTCGAAAAAAGAATAAATCGACAATCATCAAAAGACGGATGGAAGAATTATTAGGCGATGATAAGTTTTTAGAGTGGGAGTAAAACAAAATTCGCCGTCGGATGAAAACAATCAATCAAAAATCCTGAGATATTAATAAGAGATTCCATCTATTGAAAAGGTGGAATCTCTCTAAGCGTAATCAAATCCTTCGCCTGAAGCCTTCCCCAAGCACTTCGTGTACATTGTTTACAACGACAAATGCGTCGGAATCAATATCCTTTACAATTTCCATAAGCACTCCGAGTTCTTTAATCGGTACAATAGCCATCAACATTTCACGTTCAACGTTTTTGTACAAACCACGTGTTTTAATAGCCGTTGCACCGCGGCTAAGTTCGACCATTATGCGATCCGCAATTTGCTTGTGCTTGTCGGAAATAATATAAGCAGCCCTGGCGTAATCGAACCCGTCTATTATTGCATCGATAATTCTTGCCGAGATAAACAGCAAGAAGAAGGCATAGAGAGTCAACGAAAACGCAGGTCTGTTTTCCGCGAGATCTTTAAACTCAATAATTAAACCTGCAAGCGAAATAACGAAGAAGTCGATTATCATTATTGCCATACCGGGCTTTATTCCAAACCTCTTTTGCATTATAGCAGCCACGATATCCGAACCGGCAGTAGTGCCGCGGAATTTAAAAATAATACCGAGTCCTGCGCCCAACAAAACAGCGCCGATTAATATCAAAAACAAAAAATCATTTTGTAGCAAATCCTGAATGGTTTGCGACTCCTGCAGTCCTTTAAAGTTCAATCCTGGAAATTCACCGCGAAACAAATCTATCATCAAAGAACTGGCAGTAAACCCAAAAAAGGTTTTCGCCCCGAAACGTTTACCAAGCGACTTTATTCCCCATATAAACAACGGAACATTGAAAACCCAGATCATTATACCGATTGGAATTGTATTGTTGGATAGATAATGGATTGCCATTGCAAGCCCGCTAACGCCTCCGGGCACCACTTTTGCGTCGACCAAAAACACACCGATACCTAATGCCATTAAAGCGGAGCCTATTAAGATGGCTAGGTAATCAATTATTGGATACTTCTTTAATAATTTGTCAGTCATTTCCCCCCTCTTATCGAAACATTTTTCATAATGTCTGTCTATTTATTATCGCACATCGCGGCGAAAAATTTGAATATGAAACCTAGTGAGAATTAAAATTCCTGCAAAAGAAATTTTGTAAAAACAATTTGAACAGGAAGAAATTCACCTTAACTTAACATTGTTCCTTCCCGAATTTGATGATATTTAGAGTAATAAAGAGACTTGTTTTCGCACTAGGAATGTAAAAATGTTCCTGGGGTTCCGTGATAAAAGTCATCATATATACAGAACTAAAATAAATCACGCGGGTATAATCAATCATATGTTCGAATTATTATTAACCAGGAGGATATAATGAAAGCAAAATTTTCGATAATGATTCTATTTTTATTAGCCTTTGCAATTATTACTAATGGAAACGATAGAAAATCTGTCTCAGTAACAGTTTATAACCAAAACTTAGGAGTTGTTAAGGATATTCGGTCTTTTGATATCAGCTCGGGTATCTCGGTCATTTCATTAACGGATGTTGCGCAGCAAATCGATCCTACCAGTGTTTTAATAAAACTTGATGGTTCTGTACTTGAACAAAATTACCAATACGATTTAGTAAGCCTTGATAAAATATTGAGGAAATACATTGATAAAAACATCGAACTTATTTCAAAGTCCGGTGAAATGATAGAAGGTAAGCTCCTTTCATCATACGGATTGCAGGTAGTAATTGAGAAAGTGGACGGCGGATTGCTCATGATACCGAACGTGAATGAATATCGCTTTTCAGTCGGTTCATTACCCGATGGATTAAAAACGAAACCAACACTTGTTTGGAAAATTGATTCCAATAAACCCGGGAAACAAGATGTTGAAGTAACCTACCAAACACGAGGGATGAACTGGCATGCAGAATACGTTGCGCTATTGAACGATGACGATACCGCGCTTGATTTAAACTCATGGGTTAGTGTTCAGAATAACTCCGGCACAACTTACGATAACGCCAAACTAAAGTTAATTGCCGGAGATGTTAATATGGTATCGGAGAGAAAAGGAGTTTTTGTAAACGGTTTAAAACGCGATATGGCTTTTGCAGCAGAAGCCGATGAGCAGTTTGCCGAGAAAGAATTTTTTGAATACCATATTTATGACCTACAGCGCCCGACAACTATTGCGAACAATGAAACAAAACAAATATCTTTATTTAATGCAGAGGATGTGAAAGCTGAGAAGAAGTTTTTCTACCGAAGCGGAAATTATTACGGCAGCAGCGGTAAAGGAAAAGTTTCTGTAATAGTTGAATTTAATAACAGCAAAGACGACGGGCTTGGTGTTCCAATGCCCAAAGGTAAAGTTCGCGTTTATAAATCAGACGGAGATGCTGTTGAATTTATTGGCGAAGACCTGGTTGACCACACTCCACGCAAAGAAGATATAAAGCTGAAAATAGGGGAAGCATTTGATATTGTTGTTGAAGAAAAGCAAACCGAAAACAGGAAAATATCCGATAGAGTTTATGAACGCGCTTGGGAAATTGAATTTAAAAATAGGAAAAACGAATCCGTTGTAATTGATGTTGAAAAAGCCCTTGGTTTTGGCTGGACTGTCTTAAGTTCGTCGCATGAATTTGAAAAGAAAGATGCTCAGAACATTACGTTTAAAGTCCCCGTTAGCGCGGATGATGAAACAGTGCTGAAATTGAAGGTGAGATTTAAGTATTAGTCAAATTCAAGAAACTCAACTTTTTTTCATTTTTAAGCTATTAAAAAGTTGAGTTTCTGTTTTGAATAGCCTATAACATATTTAAAGCAATTTGCTTAATTTTAGCGATAATGGATGAAGAAAAAAAAGACTTTAAACATGTCTCTATAAATTTGCTGAACTCAGCTGATCAAAACCTCACGACAATGAATAATCTTTTTAAATCAAAAGATTATAGTTGGGCATTATTTATGGGGCATCTGGTTTTAGAGAAAATTTTAAAAGCACTATACGTAATTAGGCTAAATAAACACGCGATTTTCACTCATGATTTATTAAGACTAGCGAAGTTAACTGGCTTACAATTGACTGAAACGCAGGAAGAGTGGCTTGATGAAATCACCACGTTCAATATTAATGCAAGATATGATAACTACAAACAGGATTTTAATAAATTGTGTACCAAGGATTTTACCGAAATAAGGATATCAAGAATTAAAAACTTAAGAGAATGGTTAATCAATCAGTTTTAGATTCAGTTACAAAGTATCTACAGCAAATTCCAAAAGATTTAGAAGTAAGAAAGGCATTTCTTTTTGGCTCATTTGCCCAGGGGGTAGAGCATGAAGGTAGTGATATCGATATTGCGATTGTAATTGGTAATATGACCGATTTTTTTACAACCCAAATGCAACTAATGCGAATTCGCAGAAAAGTGGATTTAAGGATTGAACCCCATCTAATTGATGAAGCAGATTTTACCGATACAAATCCATTTGCTTATGAAGTAAAACATTCCGGTATTGAATTACCTACGTAATAAGTGTCTTCAATTGTAACAGGCGTAAAATTCGGATACCATACAAGTCGGGTAGCTCGTTATCTGAAGACTAAACAACCCATCGAATAAATAGCTTAACTTTCGTGTACAATTCTCAAACTACTTCTCAAACAACCAGGAGGGAAAAATGATCTGGATATTAGTTGTAACATTTCTGGCAGTAATTTTTTTTGCAGGCATAAGAATTATTCGTCCAACTCATCGAGGCTTGGTAGAACGGCTTGGTAAGTACAAACGTTTTTGTCAACCTGGTTTTCATTGGATTATTCCTGTAATTGATAGGATGATTAAAGTAAATATAACCGAACAAATGGTTGACGCACAGCCTCAGGAAATAATTACAAACGATAATCTTAACGCCCGCGTAGATGCTCAGGTTTACTTCAAAGTAAAAGAAGACGAATCGAATGTTAAAGCGTCTCAGTATCATGTTAATGACTATCGCAGGCAGATCGTGAACCTGGCTCGCACAACCTTACGTAATATAATTGGAACGCTTACTCTTAAGTCAGCAAACAGCGAACGCGACAAAATTAATGGCGAGCTCTTAAGCACACTGAGCACCGAAACACAAAGCTGGGGAATGGATATTGTGCGAACAGAGCTTAAAGAAATAGATCCTCCAACAGACGTTCAGGAAACAATGAATAAAGTTGTAAAAGCTGAAAACGAAAAGATTGCAGCGGTTGATTTTGCAACCGCTAAAGAAACTGAAGCAGACGGACTTAAGCGAGCAGAGATTAAAAAAGCTGAGGGTGTTAAGAGGGGAAAAATTTTGGAAGCCGAGGGTGAAGCGGAAGCAATTAAATTAGTTAATGAAGCCGTAGAAAGATACTTTATCGGAAACGCACAAGTTTTGCGAAAATTAGAAACGGTTGAAAATTCGTTGAAGGAAAATGCAAAAGTCGTTTTACCTTCAAACACTGAACTTATTAATGTAGTTGGCGAAATGGCCGGTGTGTTGCCAATAAAAGATAAATTTACCGATAATTAATACTTACGGGAAGCCCAGGCTTCCCGATTAAGTGCTAAACTGTAATAATCTTATATTGCCCGGGCGTTACTCCGTAAGCCTGCTTAAACAGTCTTGTAAAATGACTTTGGTCTGAAAATCCTGATTCAATTGCAGCTATGGATAGATTCACTCCATTGTTCAACATATCCTTTGCAATTTTTAATCTATGCTGTACAACGAATTTATGAGGTGAAATGCCTACCGTATCCTTAAAGACGCGAAGGAAATGAAACCTGGATAGACCAACAGCATTTGAAATTGATTCAAGATTGATGTTCTCTTTTGCATTGTCTTTTATATACTGAATAGATTGGGATGCAATGTTTTGATTTCTCGATTGTTTACATTCTATACTTTTTTCTGAGTATCGACTGAAAATGTTCTGTAGAATCGTGGCTAGGGAATCTTCTGAGCTCATCAAATGAGGAAAATATTCCAGGTTATAAAGCGCTTTCTTCAAGCCGGCATATAAATGCTTGTCATAGTTAATTGGATTTCGAAAAAAAAGTAATCTTTCGTTTACCAGGAAATATTCATTAAGAAATTCAGTGATAATTTTAGGATTGATATAGATCATTCTATACTTACATGCTTGGTCTCCTGAGGCTCGGCCGTCATGCACAACATCAGGATTAACTGTTACTACTGAATCAGGATAGGCTGTTGTATAGGATCCTTTATAAAAAAAACGATGCCCGCCTTTTTCAATTATTCCAAATGCGTATTCATCGTGTGTGTGCTTATTGTACACAAAATTTTTTATATCTGCCTTAAAGAGGTAGACCCCGCTATAGTTTTCAAGTCTCCAGATTTTGGATTTTTCGTTAATCGGATTCATACAAAAGAATGTATATAAAGAAATTCTAATTAAGTATAAAATAAAATCACATGATTAGTCTTACCAAATAAGAAAAATATTCTCTTGAATAAAATTGCTTTTATTTTTGTCAACTCAAATTCAGGTCATACAAATAGAAAGCAATATTTTGCAATACAAGCTGGTTTTAGAACAGTATCCTTTTCCTCGAATTTCCAACATTTATTTTACAAGAAATTTAGGGGAAAAGGGTGTGAAGAACAAAAACCTTGAAAACCGGCTAATGAAATATTCACTTGCGTCCGCTGCACTCCTATTCGGGACAGAATCCGCCAATGCACAAGTTTGGGGTTTTGATGTAAATCCGGATGAAGTTCTGGATGTTAACTTTGAAACATTTGATATAAACTTCGATTCGAATCACAGGTTCACTTTCCGATACAGAGAACAGGTTGGATACAGATTTGTGTCAATAATAGATCAAACAGGAAGTGCTTCCTGGATCCGACGACCCGACGGAAGAGCTAAAGCATTAAGCTCGGGATACGTTATAAGCATCGGTAGAAGTTTTGCCCAAACTCCGGACCGTTTTGCCGATAGAGCTGACCCTGGAGGTTTTATATCGGGGTCGTCTTTTTTTAATACAGATAAATATATTGGCGTGAAATTCAAAATTGGAGCCAATACTCATTACGGGTGGATTCTTGTGAATGTAATTCTTACCGGTCAGGACCTCGAAAGTATTACAATAAAATCATATGCCTATAACCAGACACCGGATCAGCTAATAACAGCAAACGGTGTACTGCCTGTGGAGTTAACCTCCTTTACCGCATCTTCTTCGTCTAATAATGTTACGCTTAATTGGGAAACGGCAACTGAAGTTAATAATTACGGTTTCAATATCGAGAGAACCGAAACGATTGAGACCAATAGCCAAAATCCGGATGATATTCAATGGGAAACTATTGGTTTTGTGCAGGGATATGGTAACAGTAATTCACCGAAACAATATGAGTTTATAGATGCCCGCCTCTTTGGGGAAAATCCGGCTGGAGAGAATCTTCAATACAGGTTGAAACAAATTGATACTGACGGTTCTTACACCTATTACAGTACCATCGCTGAAGTTGATAATAGTGTTACAAGTATAGAAGATAACAAATTATCAAATGACTTTAGTTTATCGCAAAACTATCCAAATCCATTTAACCCTGTAACCAACATAGAGTTTTCACTACCCCGAAAAGGTTTTACAACGTTAAGAGTATATAATACGCTTGGAGAAGAAGTCGCTGAATTGGTTAGCAGTGTATTGGCAGAAGGAAAACATACTGTTTCTTTCAACGCGGATAATTTGCCAAGCGGTATTTATGTATATAGACTTAACCTGAAAAGTGATTTTTCAAAGGAAAAAAAGATGCTTGTAATTAAATAGATCATCTTTTTTAATATGGAAATGATTCTTCAATCCAGTGAAACTCAACAGTAAAACCTTTGCAAACACCCCACTTTAGGAAGTCCACAAGGACTTCCTTTTTTTAACAAAAATGAGTTAAATTAAATACTTCATTTAAATATATTTTTACTCGCATTTCTTAACCGGGCTTAAAACATGGAAACTAACGAAAATCAACAAAATAGAAAGTTGGATCGAATATCCTATAGCGGTTTTGACGAACTTTATGAATCTATAAGCAAAGAAGGATCCCTTGGGTTGCTGGCTTTAGGCCACCACGGTCTTTTGCTATGGCGGAAAAAACGTGTTGAGCTGGGCGTGTTACCTCCCAAACGAAAGACTAAAGAAGATGACGCTAAAACGGCAGAGGGAGAAAAAGATGAATAAAAAAAATAGAAAGAAAAAAGTTCTATTAATGGGCTGGGATGCAGCAGACTGGAAAATTATTAACCCCTTGCTCGATGCCGGCATGATGCCCGCGCTGGAGAACCTTGTTAATGACGGGGTGATGGGCAACCTTGCGACTTTAGATCCTCCGTTATCGCCAATGCTTTGGACTTCGATCTCAACAGGCAAACGAGCAGATCAACACGGAATAATGGGCTTTACCGAGCCGGCGCCAGAAGGAAAAGGAGTTAGGCCGTCAATGATCACATCTCGAAAGGTTAAAGCCATCTGGAATATGCTCACACAGAGTGGTTACAAAACCAACGTAGTTGGATGGTGGCCGAGTCATCCCGCTGAACCGATTAACGGTATAAGCATTTCCAACTTTTACCAGCGTGCTGTAGATGAATACGGCAATGAATGGCCGATAGCTGAAGGTACTGTTCATCCGAAGGAAAAAGAAGGCTTGTTCAAAGAGCTCAGAATCCACCCCGGCGAATTAACCGAAGCACATATTTTACCTTTTGTGCCCGGTGCGGCAAAGATTGATCAGGAAAAAGATAAACGATTAAATTCCGTTGCAAAAATTACAGCGGAGTGCTCTTCAATTCATGCAGCGGCAACTTACATTTTGGAGAATGAACAATGGGATTTTACGGCAGTTTATTATGATGCTGTTGATCATTACTGCCATGGGTTCATGCGTTTTCATCCGCCGAAAATGGACAGCGTTTCGCAGGAAATGTTCGATCTTTATAAAGGCGTTGTTGAAGGCGGTTATATTTATCACGATATGATGTTAAGCCGCTTGCTTCAATATACAGATGAAAACACATACGTGATGCTTATTTCGGACCACGGCTTCCATTCAGATCATTTACGTCCGAAGTTAATCCCGAACGAGCCGGCCGGTCCTGCATGGGAGCACAGGGACTACGGAATATTTGTTATGAAAGGCCCCGGCATAAAAAAAGATGAAAGAATATACGGCGCAAATCTTTTGGATGTTGCTCCAACTGTTTTAACCCTATTCGGTCTTCCGGTTGGACGCGATATGGAGGGCAAACCTCTTATACAAGCTTTTGAAAAACCAATAGAAACACAGTATATCGATAGCTGGGAAGAAATTGAAGGTGATTGCGGAATGCATCCCAAAGATATGCAGCGCGATCCCATTGCCGAAAAAGCTGCAATGGATCAATTGATTGAGCTGGGTTATATTGAAAAACCAGATGAAAACATTGAAAAGCAAATTGAAAAAACAGTAGATGAATCTCAATTTTACCTGGCGCGCGTGTTGATGAATAAAAATAAATTTTTGGAAGCATCTACAATTTTAGAAGAGCTTTATAAAAAAGATCAAAATGTTGTTCGGTACGCATTTCGACTTGCCAAGTGTTATGATGCCCTTGGCAGGGTTGACGAAGCATCGGAAATAGTTGAAAAAATTATTGATTATGAAGAACATGTGAGGCCAAAGGAAGCTGCAAAGGAGTTTGAAAAATTTGTTGAGGAGGCCAAGGCAAAAGCCGAAAAAGAAGGCAAGCCTTTTGATGAAAAAGCTATACTCGAAAAAAAACCTGATCCGGATAAAAAAGGAGAATACCCACAACTGTTTTTGCTTAAAGGTACTTTGGAACTGGCCAAAAAGAATTACAACGAAGCGCTGAAAAATTTGTATCGCGCTGAAAAAGCGGACCCGAGGCTGCCTCAATTGCACCAGCAAATTGGAAATGTTTATTTGAGAATGCGCCGAACGAACGATGCTGAAAGAGCTTTTGACAAAGCATTGGAAATTGACCCGGAAAGCGCGCAGGCTAACCTGGGTATGTCAAACGTAATGTTTCGCAAAAAGGATTATGAAGCTTCTGCAGAATATGCCCTGGACGCAATCGGTTTATTGTACCATTTTCCCGCCGCTCATCTAAACCTTGGAATTGCCCTGGCAAAAATGGCAATGTACGAAAGAGCAATTGAAGCATTCAGGGTTAGTCTTACTATGGCGCCGGGATTAATCAGGGCGCATCGGTATCTCGCATATATTTATGAATACCGGTTAAAAGATAAAGAAAAAGCCGATGAACACATTAAAATTATGAAAAAGCTACGCGAAAAAACCGAGGAGAAAACAAAGTAATGATTACTGTTGTTTCCGGGTTACCGCGTAGCGGCACTTCTTTAATGATGCAAATTCTGGAAGCCGGTGGAATGGAAATTCTTACGGACAATATCCGTAAACCCGATGAGAGTAACCCTAAAGGTTATTATGAATACGAGAAAGTAAAATCATTAATGAAAGATAATAGCTGGCTCAATGAAGCAGAAGGAAAAGCTGTTAAAGTGATTGCGCAGCTAATTCCATACTTGCCACCGAATCATAAATATAATGTGGTTTTTATGGAAAGGAAAATAGAGGAAATTATCCATTCCCAGAATAAAATGATAGATAAACTTGGAGGTAAAAAAGCAACTATTAACCAGGAAGTTTTAAAAAATACATTCATTTCGCAGCTAGGAAAAGTAAAAACAATTCTTTCTGATAATCATAATTTCAAAGTTGCTTTCGCTAATTATAACTTATTGGTTGAAAGCGGGAGTGAGCAAATAGCAGGAATCAGCAAAAAATTAGAATTAAACCTCAACTTGCAAAGTGCCCTAGACCCAATCGATAAAACGCTTTATAGGTCGAATGTAGACGGCATATAAGTTTTAAGGAAACTAATAAATTTCTTACTTATTCGTCCATTATTTTAACATTACCAGCGTTTACTGAAGAGACAGTATAAAGAACAACACTAAAACATCGGCTATGATGCCTTTGTGTTACTGCTTTGGGAAGTGCATCGAAAATAAATGATTATGGATTCGAAGAATAACGTACAAATTTGCCTATTAGCATTAAGCAACAACCTAACGAGTGTGCTTGAGAA
>JANQLA010000542.1 GCA_028280855.1 Melioribacteraceae bacterium | reverse complement strand
AAAAAAAATTGTTAGCTGATTTACAGCATTGACGAAGTTGTTAATGTTCCCGACTCTTACTAGGTTATTGTCCAATCGTTTTAACCGGAATAGCAATCGCCGCTGTTATATAGTCGGAAGATACGTTTTCATATTTACCTCTTAAATAATACGCCAGCGCCGGTTTTGAAAGAGCTTTAGCTTCACCGTACTTATAATTTATCTCACGGGCTGAGTCAACAATTTCAAAAAAATTTTTCTAATTCGGGAAGGTTGTAAACAACAAACATGTACCCTATTCATTTATAGAATCAATCTTATTAATATACCGCTATACAGTATGGTGGTTTCTAAATCAACCAAATCGCTTTATGATGAATTATTCTCGGCCGGGTCAAAAGGTTATAAAAGCGATTATACAAATGGCTGAAAACTCACTGTTATCCTTCAATTAGAATGGATGAGTTTGAGTTCTCAATCGTTAATAAAAATTTGGTTGTCTTGTCATTTGATTCTATTTAATCAATACCATCTTTTTAGTTTCAACAAAGTTATCAGCCTCTAGCTTATAAAAGTACATCCCGCTCGGGAGTTTATTTACATCAAACTCAACTTGGTAAGTTCCAGGCTCTTGGTGTCTATTTACCAATAGGGAAACTTCGTTTCCAAGGAGGTCGTAGACTTTTAGTACAACGTGGACATTGTCGTTTGGATGAGTGCGTCCACTGACGGATGATGAGAAATCTTTAAGATCTCTCCTCCCTTCGGTCGTCGAAATGACAGATGATGGAATTGAGTATTGAATTATAGTAGATGCATTAAACGGGTTCGGGTAGTTTTGGCAGAGTTCATAATTCCGAAGTATTGTGGTATTAGATGTAATAGTTGATATTTGATCACCAATTTTTGTATTTAGTTCCCCTCTTCTACCGGTGGAAATGTAAAATGGTTTAGCTATCCCTTTGGCAAAACCGCTTGAAAACGAAACTTGCTCTCTTAGTTCAGCTCTTTTAGAAAAGTAATTAAAAAAGGACATTTCTTCTTGAGTCAAAAGCTTCTCAGAAATAACTATAGTCGCCAAACGAAAACTTTTCTGCGCATAGGTATAAGCGGGGATCCTGGGTCCAACAGATTCAATTATATCACTTATGTATATATGTGTAATGGGACCTTCTAATAGCCCGTCTCCCGATGGGTTCTGATTTTGATTATCAAAAATAAAATATGGCTTTACTGAACCCGGTTCAAGTAAACCCATTAAGTATAACTCAATATCATTAAAATCCGGTTCCGATTCCCTCCTAACTAAACGATATTTATCTCCTTCCGGAATAATATCAAAATCAAAGCTTCCACCAACTCCTCCGGGCAAATTAATACCAATAATCCCTGATGCTATATTTCCCATCGGCCAATGCGGACTCGCGGTTCCCAAGGGAGTATCTCGCAGAAAGTTTATCCATTGATGTGATAACTCATGCTGATAAGCTCTCCCTGCTCCATCGAACAAATAACTGATTGGAAAGACATTAATACCTTGAAGATTTTTTGTATTGCCGTAATGATATGTGGCATCAAATATCGTCATTCCAATACCGGAAATACCGTTCTTAACAGCAAAATGATACCGATTACCCCGCAGTGAAGGTATTATAATGAAATTGAGGAAGTCGTAATCATCTTTGAAGTAACTATAGAATTTCTGAGTCCAAGGCCGCGTATCGAAAATGCCTAAAGGAACTTTTCCTTTAATATTTACAATATTGGAAGCAGCCTGCATAGTTGTGTCAATGGATAAAATATCTGAGCGTGGGATTTCGTTTGTCCAAATTTCGGCAAACACATTCATTCTAAGTCTTAAATTATTTCCTTGATAGATCTTACAATAGCCGATAAACGGACGGAAAACATCTTCAACGGTGAGTTTACCGGTAATTTCACGCGCTTCAAAAGTGATTGTATAAAGGCTATCATTAGCCTCAGCATCATTACCACTTCCGTCATCAACCATCATCCGATCGATTCCGTCATATTCGAACGTAACACCTGTCGGATTACCAGTTATAAGGGCTTCAAATTTTACCGGTTCAGTGCGGTCTGAGCGAATGACATATGGTACAAAGTTAAATCTCTTAACATCTTGTGCATTTATTGAGAGTATCAATACATTAAATACGGTAATACAAAAAATTGGATTGAAGAAACAGTTTGGTCTCATTACTTTCACCCCCCCTTTGATAGAGCTAGAATAACCCGTTCTTCCCGAATTGACACTTTATTAACAGTAGATGCGTTATTTTCCCAAGCAGTACTTAATTATTCAAACTCTTTTTTTACACCTTCGCCCAAAGTTAAAATAAACGGTTAGGTAGATTTTTGAGTTAAACATACCTTTTATTTAATCAGCAACATCTTTTTTGTCACTTTAGAGTTAGGTGTTTTAAGAACATAATAATACACTCCGCTGCTCATTGACTTTGCATTCCAGCTTACTCCATATTTTCCGGGCTTTTGATTTTTGTCAACAAGTGTGGCCACGCTTCGACCTGCTATATCGTAAATTTTCAGTGAAACAAATTGAGTATTTTCGATTGAAAATTTAGATTCCGGAATTGTGTACTCAATTGTTGTGCTCGGATTAAACGGGTTCGGATAGTTATTTAGAAGCTCGTATCCGTTTGGCGAATTTCCAATCATTTCATCTTCAACATCAGTCAGAATATTTTGAAAACGGTAAACTCCACCGTTTGTTGTCGCAAAGTAAATCCAAACTTCACCATAAGGGGATGGATGCATATCGACAACATTACCTTTTATCTCCATAGGAACACGATCCCAGGTTTCGCCAAGATCTCGGCTGAAAACAATATAGGTATCGAGATTTTCATCCACCGGGTTTTCGCCCGAAGCGTAAACGCTGCCGTTGTCCTCATCATATACGATTCGATTGATAAAGTATGGAGCGCTCGTTTCAAAAACAAAATCCCAGTTAACGCCGCCATCAAATGTTCTTAGGATTCCTCGGTAGGAAGATACAAAAATCGTATCAGCGTTTTCACCGCCGAAGTCTAAATCGAAAGTTGTTGCTACCGGCGCAATACTACTCCAAGTTTCACCAAAGTCTGTTGACTTCTCTAACAGTATTCCTGCAAAACCATCAGCTCCGCCTATCATTAAAACACCGGGATGAGATTCCTTAGCCACTATTGTTCTGATGTAGCCTTCAATTGAGGCTGTATAAATCGGCGTCCAAACAGTATCGGTAAATTGTCTTCTGTATAAGGTTCGGTTACTAACGGCAAACGTTTCGCCGCAAATGGTCGGATCAGGGAATCCGTCCATTGCATAAACGCCGTTTGTTCGGTCGTTCAAAATACCCGCACTATTCGGCCGGAATTCCCCGCCCATGAAACTACAATAAACAAGGCTCGTATCGCTTGTATCCGGCACTACTCCTGCACTTATTGCCCATCCAATGGGTCCGCTTTTGTGGGGATAAACAGCCAATATTTTTCGATCCAGTTCAACATGCTGCCAGTTATCGTTGCCTGGTTCTGCGTCTGCAATCGTCTTCCAATAAATTCCACCGGATTCAGTCCCTACAGCGACAAAGCCAAAATTTACGTTAAATGACGTGATTTTTTTGTCGGCTAGTCCAAGGTAACCAAGTTGTTGTGCGGATGCATTGAAATAAAAGATAAAACTGAAAATAATAAGTATTTTAGTCACCATAATGATGCCCCCGATTTATCGCTAAATCCATTCAGACTGCATTAATTATTCCAATTAGAATTCGAAGAAAATAAAGCGAGTTAGAGCATGTTTAGTTGAACTTAGCGAAAAATTTTCGTCTTAACGAAAACACGAAATACAAAAATATCAGTTATAGATTTCTTATAAATCAATTATTCCTATATACTAGATACAATATTTAATTAAATTGTATATATATATTTGTATCACTCTCTTAGATTGATAAATCATTTCTATTGGCACGAGGGTGGCTCCAATTGTGAATATTAAATATTCGCTCGTTTTCAAATCAATAAAATATCAAAATGGAATAACACCTTTTTCTTTCTGTTGTTCCTTGTTGCACGTTAAGGATTCGAAGTTAACGAACCGGAGCCAAAGTACAATCTAAAAAGGTAAAAAACGAAGCAATGTTGTCACATTATGAGCTTTGTCCGTATGAAGATTCTAAATTAGTCGTAAACATCTATTGAACAGAATAAATTTTTATTTCAAATAACAATGAGGACTTAATGAATAACGGAAATTACGGACCAGCGGCCAACTCGTATATTCAAGCGCAACCAAGCCCAAAGCCTTATAAAAGTAAAGACCCTTTCACAACAATTAACGAAATACGAAGCATACTTGAAGAATGTAATATCTTCACTTTGGAATACCCGTACCCTCCGGCAGACAACTTTCATTCATGCGGAGTATTTTTAAGTGATCACAAAGTCGGTGATATTCAAGTAGGTTTTTACGGCAAAGGAATGACGGCAAAATATAGCCTCGCAAGCGCGTATGCCGAGTTCATGGAACGACTTCAAAACAACGTACTTTTTGCGAATAGCTATGCCTCTCTCTTCCCGCTTAAGGCTGCTCAGAAAAAGTTCCTGAGCGAACGTTATGAGAACAGTAAGTACGCGGAGAATATTCGAATGCATGAATTAGAACTCGACTTTGTTTTTGGGCCCGACGAGCAAACAATGAGCCGCAGTGAGATCCTTGCAAGCTGTAAGCCGATTCTCCAAAAAATATTTAAAACCGAATTGGACGATGAGATTGAGAATCTGTTTATAGATAAAGAATTAATCTGTGCACCTTTCTTCAACTTTTTCAATGAAAAAGTAGAGATGCTTCCGATTGAATTAATTTATCGAGCCTCAGTAAGTAACGGAATGTGTGCAGGAAACACCCCAGAAGAAGCACTACTTCACGGAATCTGTGAAGTATTCGAACGATATGCTGTTTATTCAATTTACAACGAGGAGCTAACTCCCCCAACTATTCCTATTGAAGTTTTTGTAAATACTGAAGTATATCAACTGGTACAGTACCTTGAACAATATAAAAATTTAAAGGTAATAATAAAGGACTGCTCACTTGGAAAGAATCTACCTGTTATGGGTGTTCTCGTAATCGATCAGGCGAACAACAAATATACATTTAACCTTGGCGCCGATCCTTCTCCCGTGATTGCAGTTGAACGCTGCCTCATGGAAATGTACCAGGGCGGCCCAAATATTCACTATACGCCAATAGATTTAAGCACCGACCCTTTTTCACCAAACGGAAAAACAAGGGAACAGCTAAAGAGCAGCGCGTTTTATCAAAACTTGTTCACGGGAACGGGAGTTTGGCCTAATAGTATTTTCGACAATAATGATTCATACCCATTTTCGGGTTTTGGGTTTCGGCAGGGAAAATCAGACAAAGAAGATTTAGCAACTGCTTTTGAGCTTGTTAAAAATCTTGGTTATGAAGTTTACGTAAGAGATTGTTCATATCTTGGTTTCCCGACATACCTCGTTTACATCCCGGGAATGAGCGAAGGTAAGCACTCATTTACAGGCGAATCCGTTTATGCCATGTCAAAGCTTGAAAAACATATTGAAACTCTTCATAATCTCAGCAGCATTCAGCCCGAGACTGTTAGAGAACTGGCAGAGACACTAGACGAGCTATCCCGGGGAGCTTTACCTTTTTCATTCGAAATTCGGAAGGTTTTGTTACGGACAGGGCCTACTCAAATAGATAATATTGAATCAGATCTATTTATTGCGCTGCTCTTTTTAAGTGTTGGTGAATATGAAAAGACGCTCGAATACACGAATCATTATTTCAGAAAACATCCCGGACAAGAACCCGGCAAGCATATATTCTACCTTGGTATTCGCGATATATTGAAGCTAAAGATCGAAGGAAAAGATGATACGGAAATTAAGGTTATAATTACTAACTTATATGGAGAGGCAAACACTCGGTCAATTTTAGGTGAGTTCTTAAACGCATCTACGATTTTTCAGAGAATGTCAGTTTCCACTTGTTTTGATTGCGAAGACTGTAAAGTTCGTCAAACCTGTGCACACTTTGATGTTTTACAACACGTTAAAATTATTCAGAAAAAACAAAAGGAAAAGAATTTGAATCAAGAGGATTTGAAAGATATCTTGGCAAGATGATATCCGGCAGACTACTTATTCTCGAAAAAATACCAGCTCACTATAAAGAAAAATCCAAAATCCTTTTTCCGGTTGGTGTTATGTTACTCGAAATATAGAAATAAATTAAACAGCATGAATAACAGCACTAGTATTTCTAAAGCAGGTTGCACCCTTAATAATTAAGTACCTCAGGATTAGTTAACTATTGACTCGAATTTAGACTTAATAATTCTTTGTTTCTCAGCTTTATATTTTTGCAATTCTTTTTCAAGCTTTTGAATATCCTGAATCATCCCTTGTAGTTGATACTCCAATATTTGTTCTCTTAGATCATACTCCTCTGCAATTGCTTCCTTAATCTTTTGTTCAACTTCCTTTCTCTCCTCTCCTACTTGCAAAATAGTATAATCGTCTTTGAGTTTTTTTAGCCCAACTTTTACTGCGTGCAATTTTATTTTCAATTCTTGTAATTTATCTGTGATACTTCGTTGAAGTTTAAGAATTGCTTCCTTAAGAGCGATTGCATATTTATCCGGTTCTGCTTGTTTAAGACTTGCAAGTTCTTCCCTTGTATTTTCAGGAAGCTGCTTCAAACTAAATTGTTCAAATTTATCATCAATTTGAGTGTTAAAAATAACCGGAAGCTCAAAATTAACTTTCGTTGATTTGCCGGATTCTACCTTTACGTTCTCTTTGATCACGAAATTATCATGATACACCGCCTTAAGTGTGTAATTTCCTTCAGGTACGTTTACTATAAAGTACTCACCCTCCGGGCTCGAGGCTGCGCCAAATTTTTCTCCAATTGCAAAAACGCTTGCAGCAGGAATCGGGAGCCCATTATCTGCATCAGTAATGGTTCCATAAATTTTTCCGACACCCTGCGCACTAACGATTGAATAGAATATTGCTGCTGCGATTATAGTTCGAATTATAGTTTTCATCTACTAGTTCCTCATTTTGATAGTTGATCAATCTGATCCCGGATCATTTCTAATTTATTCGATATTGTGTACACTTCAACTTCCCATTCGCCTATTGTGTCGTTTAGATCGATATACCTAAACTCGCTAATTAAATCTTTCCGTGACTCACCAGGTGAACCGTTAAAGCTATTTTCAATCAATAAAAATCCTAATATAAATGAAGCTGCCAATGACAATATTTGTAAAGGCTTTTTGTAATTCTTAGTATGCAATTGAATATTGTTGTTTAGTTGATACTTACCGTTTTTATTTGGTTCTACCTTTGTATAATAATCAACTACATTTGATTTAATCGCTTTATACTCATGCAATGTTTTATTGCATTTCTCGCACCTGCTTAAATGAACAGACAAATCATTTTCATCCCGTAGAACTGATTCATCCTCGGCAACTTCAAATAATTTGTATTCGTCTATACAGTTTTTCATAACTCAACTCATTAATTTCTTTAACTTTTTCTTGGCTCTGAATAATCTCACTTTAATATTGTCCACACTTATCTCAAATATTTCAGCTAATTCTTTATAAGAATAGTTTTCGAAATCTCGCAAAAAGATTAATTCGTTTTCAGCTGGTGTTAATGTATTTACCGCCTGCTCTAACATTATGCTTTCATCAAACCTGTGTTGATAAGTCTCTTGGAATTCCAATGTATCGATTGAATAATCCTTCCTCCTGGCTTCTTTCAGTTTATTGTAGCAAAGATTTCTCGTAATAGTAAAAAGCCATGTTTTATAATTACATTCGCGATTATAGGATTCTTGAGATAACTGATATTTTAAGAACACCTCCTGTTTAACATCTTCCGCTTCATCAATATTTCTTAGGATGCTGAAAGCGTACCTTAATACATCTTGTGAGTATCGCTCGTATAGAGATTTTATTGTTAGCTTTTCTTTCAGCACAAAGATTAGATATTATTTACTTACGTAGACAATCATGGCTCATACATGTTACACAAGAGATTTTGTTTTATAGGAAGGGAGTAATTTATTCCGGCCAATTGACCGGAATACTCTATTTTTTAAACACTGCAAACAATTTATTTAATGATCCCTGCTCCAGTGTCGAAACCTGTTCAAGTTCACCGGCATCGAGCCAGATACCTTCACATGACGAACATTTGTCGACCAGTATTCCGCGGTAATCAATTTCAATAAGATTATTTCCACATTTTGGACAATGCATATAATGAAGCTCTTTTAACTTGGCTTGTTCTACTGCTTCTATCTTTGCGCGTTTTTCTTCTTCTATTTTACGCTGACGTTCGTACTCCTCACGCGCAAAATATTCTTCTTCTTTTGATGTCGGCTTGATTGGCATAAAATTCACCCTCTCTAATTCTGTTGAATAAAATTAACAGGTAAAATTATACCTTCTTCGTTAAATCTCAAAATTGAAAACCACTGCAAATGTTTTTATCTCATCAAAACCATTTTATTTGTCTGAATAAATTGCGGCATTGTAATCCTGTAAAAATATATACCGCTTGCAGCCGATGAAGCATTCCAATTAACGCTATGATAACCGGCGTGGATTTTTTTCGATAACAAAACTTCCACTCTTTGCCCAAGTGAATTGAATACTTCTATTGTTACTTTGCTTTCTTCAGGCAATGCAAAGTTAATTCTTGTTGTTGGATTGAATGGATTGGGGTAGTTTTGCGATAAACTAAATTCCTCCGGCAGTTGTGTTTCATCAATTGATGTAATGTCTGTATTTACTTCTGCTGTTTCATTATAGTATGTAAAACTGCCGTCCGTATCTATCTGCTTTAGCCTGTATTTAAGATTTCCTGCAGGCGGATCATCATCAATAAACTCATAGCTCTTTAGACTATTGCTGTTTCCATGCCCCTGCACAAAACCGATTATTGTGTAGCCTCTATTGAGGGGCGTAGTCGCAAACGAAGCCCTCTCTATTTCAAATCCGTAGTTGTTAATTTCGGTTGCTGTTTGCCAATTTAATACAGTTTGGTTGGCTCTGTTTATATATGCTCTAAAACTTATTAACTCTACCGGTAGTGCACTTGTATTAAGGTATAATCTTCCATTATAATTACCAACAAATGCATTTGAACCATCTGAGCTTAACAACGAGTGTCTCCATTCCTCATCAGAATTACCCGCTGGCTGTGTTTCACTCCAACTACTTCCTCCATTTGTTGAAACATACAATCTGCCATTATTTATCCCAGCCAACATATTTGTCCCATCATAATCCATCGCCAATGAGAACCATCCCTTATCTGTATTTCCTGCAGGTTGTGTTTCATTCCAACTTGTCCCCCCATTCGTGCTGATATATAACCTCCCTGTCATCTCGCCAACTAATATCCTTGAACCACCTAAGCTTATGGCGCTATTTAGCCAATTACCATTAACATTTCCTTTCGGCTGTGTCTCACTCCAACTTTCTCCTCCATCTGTTGTTATATATAGCCTGCCTCCATTTACTCCCGATAACATTACAGCTTTACCTGGATTAATTGCACTGGCAAACCATCTTTTATCACTAGCCCCGTCTGGTTGTGTTTCTATCCAACTATTACCTCTATCGGTTGATAAATATATTCTTCCATTATCAGCGCCTGCAAGTATCCTGTTGCCATCCAAATTGATTGAGGATGTTTCCCAATCTACATTTGTATTTCCATTGGGTTGTGTTTCTGTCCAAACGCTACCGGTGTTTGTTGAAATATATAATCTACCACTTTCATACCCGGTAATTATAGTACTTCCTTCAGAACTTATTGAAGTCGTCTCCCACGCACGGTCTGCATCTCCTGATGGTTGAACCTCAGACCAACTTGTTCCACTATTGGTTGAAAGATAAATTCTTCCGTTTAGTATTCCAGCAACTAGAACACTTCCATCCGAATCTATGGCTGCAGTTCGCCAATTATAATCTAAATCTCCATTAGGTCGTGTCTCTGTCCAGGAAGAACCGCTATCTGTTGAATAATATAATCTCCCATTATAATTACCGACAAAAGCTTTTGATCCATCTGAGCTTAATAAGGAATGCCTCCATTCTTCATCTGTGTTACCTGCAGGCTGTGTTTCATTCCAACTACTTCCTCCATTTGTTGAAACATACAATCTGCCATTATTTACTCCAGCCAACATATTTGTTCCATCATAATCCATCGCTAATGAGAACCATGACTGATCTGAATCTCCATTTGGCTGAGTCTCTGTCCAGCTTGTTCCTCCGTTTGTACTTATGTATAGTCTTCCACCCATCTCACCAACTATAATATTTGTTCCATCCGAGCTTATTGCACTAACCAACCAATTACCATTTACATTTCCTTTCGGTTGAGTCTCATTCCAACTTTCACCTCCATCAGTTGTGATATACAACCTGCCCCCATTCACTCCCGACAACATTACAGCTTTACCTGGATTGATTGCAGTTGCGAACCATCGTTCATTACTATTCCCTGCCGGTTGGGTTTCACTCCAGCTATTTCCTCTATCTGTCGATAGATATATTCTTCCATTATCAGCGCCTGCAAGTATTCTATTACCATCCAAATTCATTGATGTCGTTTCCCAGTCTACATTAACATCTCCATTCGGCTGTGTTTCTGTCCAATCAGAGCCAGTGTTTGTAGAAACATACAATCTTCCGCTTTCATAACCGGTAATTATTGTGCTTCCATCTGAACTAGTAGAGGTTGTTTCCCAAGCTCGGTTGGCTGCTCCAGATGGCTGGATCTCGGACCATGTTGAGCCACTGTTGGTGGATATGTAGAGTCTTCCATTTAGAATTCCCGCTACAATTACACTACCATCAGAATCCATAGCGGCTGTTCGCCAATTATAATCTGAATCCCCGTTTGGTCGTGTTTCTGACCAAGAGACCGTTTGAGCAGATAATTCAGCAGTAATAAATGAGATAGCTAAAAGAATAACTAAACAGTTTTTTTTCATGTTCCCCTCAAAAATTAATTGAATTAAGTCTCTCCCCCCTGAATCCCCCCGTATTATCGATTTTAGCGACAACCCGGGAGGATACGGGTTTCAGGGGTAAAACTTCCCCTAATACAATTGAGGGAATAATTTTGAAATGGATAGAATACTTCTGATGTATTTGAATTGCGCTTCATAATATCAACCCGTAGATTATTACTAAATCAATTCATTTGTGTGTATTTTGTATTATTTGATGTCAGTGCCCTCCAGATTCCTCTGCGATTGATATTAAACAACTGCCCGGTTAGTATTTAGTATCCTGAACCTGGCGAGCATTTAAACTTTTCGGTTAACATATCAGCACAGGGTAATCCTTTATCCAGTTTGTTAATTTGGATCAGGGAAAGCTTTCAGTAGCTGAATATTACCTGTTGCACCTGTTGTGGATCCAGTTGTTAACTTCACCACCATATCTGCGCCTGGAACTACACGGATAAAGACAGATTGATCTTTTGACAATGGTGTAGAACTCTGATTATGTTCTATTATATCAGGCCCAGAATTTTTTAGTAAATAAATTCCACCAGCATTTCGTACTAAATTTACCTGCTCGTACTGGCTGTTGAGCTCCCATGGGATCTTTCTTGATAGTGCCATTTATACCTCTGTTAATTGGATGTTTGATTTATTATATAATTATTCTGTATTCAAAAACCCTCTGATATTACTAGGTTTTTTTATTATTACTTTATGTAATCAATAATTAGTTTCTTTTCATCCCAAGCTGTAGTTGTGCCTGTACTCATTTGCAAAGTGCTTTAACACTACGGTATCCGGCTTTCGGTTTCTTGATTAAAGAAGTTACACTTTTGCCCTAATGCATAATTCGATTTTGCATTTTTCATCTTATTTGTGAATCGCTCCACGGTTATTTTACAACCTTACCACATAGGAATAGATTAAAGGAGCCTGTTGCCACTGTTACAGTTGGGGATTGAAAGAATAGTCGGCCGGTATTCGTTCAAAATTTGTTTATCTGTAAATTTCATAAAAACCAGACAACAAAATTTTGATAACAAGATAAGGTGTCTTTTAAGGGTGCGCAATACTCATTAATGAGTATTTCTAGACATGAGGTATTTTTATATCGTTAAATTGTTATTCGAGAATTCTACCAATTCAACTGTATTTGTGCATGAGGCTTTAGCCAGCATTTTTCTTCGATGAGTATCAATAGTATGTTTGCTTAAAAATAACTTATCCGCTATTTCTTTACTTGCCAGACCACTTTTAAGAAGGGAAAGAATTTCAAGTTCACGCTTGGTGAATATTGTGTTGTGTTTTTCTCTAACAAAATTTTCCAGCTCTTTTGTATCAACTGCCTTTGAAACGCATTTCCACATTATTTGATTATCCTTTTTAACGTTGGAAATATCGGAAAGCAGAGAGTAGGATTTTAACATTTTGTTTTTATCATTAACTTCTATTATTGTGGTATTTCGCATTGTATTCACATACGAACCATCTTTTCTTTTTAAACGTGCAGTAATACTAAACATTACATCAAATGGTTCAACTGTATTTATTGAAAAATAATCAAAAACTGATTTAACTATAAAGGCATACCTGTCATAATCGTCCGGATGTGTATATGTAGCAATTGTATTTAAATTAAATTCATTCTTATCAAATCCGAATAGTTCCTTAATCCCTTTTTGATAAATTACTTCTTTTTTGAAATAATCAATTATATAATGAGCATGTCCAAGAGTTAGAGGTGAATGTTCAATAGAATATATAATTGCTTTTACGGTATCGCTTAATTCATTATTTCTGCTGTCAAATTCAATCTGCTTATAAAAGTCTTCATATATGTCTTTGAAGTAGTCTATTTTCATGCTAAGCAGTAATATCTTCCATAAATTCCTTTAGCAGCTTATTAAATTGCATAGAGTATACAAGATGCGCAAGGTGCGGAGCGGTTTTAATAATCTTTATTTCATTTCTCCAAAGAGTTGGTATGTTCAGACTCTTTAAATAATCCGGGTTAACCAAAACAACATCTTCTTCCCCATGCAGAATCGCTAAGGGAATTTTTAGTTCTTTTAAAATTTTAACTTCGTCCCCAATTTTTTCATGCATTACAGACGCGCCCAGCATACTTCTAAAGTTTTTATCTGTTCGAGATATCATTCCTTTTATCAGCGCGTCATATTTATAGTTTTCATTAGTGCAGCATCTGCAAAACACATTCAATTTTTCATCATCAAGATTATCTTCTAAAAATACTTCAGCTAAATTATTATCCGGGAAATATCCCCGAGGAATGTCAGCAGTAGAACTTAACGGCGGCGTTCCGTTAAAAAATATTCCGAGTACATTATTAAGTTTGGGCGCTATTTCGATAACCAAATTTCCGCTCATGGAGTAGCCGACTAATACTACCGGGTTTTTAACTACATCATTTATAAAGTCACCTAAAACATTAGCCAAACCGGTAACCGAATATACTTCTTCCTTTTTTTTAGGCGCCGGCGACTTACCATGCCCGGGTAAGTCCATCGCAATTAATGAATAATTATCAAAAAGAGGATCGGAAAATTGATTTTGAAAAATTTCCAAAGAAAAAGAATTTCCGTGAATAAAAACTATCGTAATGTCGCCGTTATTCTTTTTAATGAAATTTAAATTCATACTCGTATCAATACTCGTTTAAGTCATGTAAAAAATGAATCAATAATTCGTTAAACTCTTTTGGATTTGTCAAGTGAACTAAGTGAGGCGCGTTTTTTATAACCTGAATTTCACCTCTCCATAGCGTAGGCGCCTTCAACTTCTTTATGTATTCGTAATTGGCTATATTATCATTTTCCCCGTGAATTATTGCCAGCGGTACATCAAGTTCTTCAACAATTCTTTTCTCATCGGCAATTTCGCCTTTGGCGGCCGAGCCTCCTAGGGATTCTCTAAAAAGTTTATCTGTTCTGCGAATATCTTTTTTTAGCAGATCGTCAAATTCATAGTTATCTCCTACATTTGCTCTACACATATCGTTTAATTGATCATCGCTAATATCATTTTTGAATGCATACGCGATCGCTTCTGTTTGCATAAAACCGGCGGGAATATCTTCCGGAGAGCTAACAGGCGATGAGCCGAATAAAACCATCGCTTTTAAGTTATTAATTTTCGGCGCGGCTTCAACGGCAACATTACCGCCCATTGAATTACCCGCAAGAATTATTGGCGTTTCTATATTTTCGTTAACAAATTGCGCAACCGATTCTGCGAGTAAATTAACTGAATATGTAGTTCCAAGTTCTGTTGTAGTAAGTGAATTTCCATGCCCGGGCAGGTCAACAGCATACAAATTGTATTTATTAAGTAAAGGGTCGTTAAATTGATTTACAAAAGAATTCAGTGAAAGAGAGTTACCATGAATGAATACAATGCTAATAATATCGCATCCTTTCTCTAAAGTAATAGTTGCTTTTGATTTGTAGTAAATATTAGAATGCACCTCAACCCTCAATGCTGCTTATTAAAGAAATACTTATATCTTAGATTAACTAAATAAATCAGAAAGGAATGTTTGAGTAAAAAATAAAATAAAAATTACAATTAGACAATATGTAGTTTCTTCTCTTTAACTTATTTCTTAAACAATCGCAAGAAAAACTAAATCCACTCCAACTTGTTCACTGTTTTATCGCTTCCAACAGCATCGCCAGTATTCAAAACAGACTTTGGCTCAAAAATCATGACGTGCACTTCTCCCTCAGCTTTTGGACAATGCTCAACTCCGCGAGGTACAAATATCATTTCGCCTTCATTTAGTATTACAGTTCGTTCACGAAATTGCATATCGAATGCCACTTTTACAACGAGAAACATCTCGTCTTCATCATCGTGTTTGTGCCAATCAAACTCCCCCTTGAATTTAACCAGTTTAACATATTTGCCCGTTAAGCTCGGCAATTATTTTCGGATCCCAATGAGTTTCGAATAGTGATAGTTTTTCGCCGATGTTTATTCTATTCATTTAGTCAATCCCTCAAATTTTGATTCCAACTCTTTTGTATATTTCGTTCTTTAAAATAATGAATTCAGGATTCGACATGACGTCACGGGAAATACGACAACAATTTTTAGATTTCTTCAAAAGTAAGCAGCATAGGATAG
>JANQLA010000505.1 GCA_028280855.1 Melioribacteraceae bacterium | reverse complement strand
CCTGATCTTCATTAATTGATGTTATTGCGTTTACTTCCGCAATAGTTCCGTAGTAAGTAAATGTGCCGTCGGTATCTATCTGCTTTAACCTGTATCGTAATTCTCCTGTAGGAGGTGTTTCCCCAAAGGGGCTGGCATCAAGAAACTCATAACTCTTCTGCGAGTTGCTGTTTCCGTGTCCTGGTACAAATCCTATTTTATGCCACTCTTCTTCGGACAGGTCATGACCTGTCCCTACAAAAGTTCTCTCAATTTCAAATCTGTAGTTATTAACTTCGGTGGCGGTTTCCCATTCTAATAAAATTCCTTCATTGGTTTGTGTTGCTGTGAAGGTGGTCAACTCAACAGGCAATGCCTGCGTACTGGTTCCGCTTGCAAATGCTGAGCCTGCAAAAGCGTTATCAATTGTTTGTACTTTCCAGTAATAGGTTTGACCGCCTGATAAATTGTTCAACGTCCACGAGTTTCTATGTCCGGTATTACCCTGAGTAGAAATTCTTCTAAAGCCTGTAGAGCTATTTACCATACCCGAAAACACATCAGAGCCTCCATTCGTAGTACCAACCACCAGGTTGTATGTTAATCCGTTTTGACTGGTTTCCGTATCCGTTGCTTTATCCCAGCTAAAGGTTATTGAGGTTAAGTTTACACTAGTCTGCAAGTTTGTTGGCGCGTTGGGGACTGTATTAGCAGTGCCAGAGCCATTTCTGTAAAGTTTGGTAACTTTGTTCAAGGATCCATCAATCCCGGCAACAATTAAATCTAAATCTCCATCATTATCGTAATCACCCCAGGCACTGGCAGAACTTGAAACCGCAAGCAGCGAAGATTCAGAGATATCAGTAAAAGTATCACTACCGTCATTGCGGTAAATCTTTGATGAATTACTTCCGGATACATGCAAATCCAGATCTCCGTCGTTATCGTAATCTCCCCATATAGCTGAGCCTGATCTTCCGGTAAAAACATTTGCAGCATGAGTGAACGTTCCGTTGTCATTACGATAAATAATAGCCAATTCTTGGTTACTATCATCAACACCTGAGATAATAAAATCAAGATCACCGTCACTGTCGTAATCTCCCCAGTTACATGAGGTATATTCTAATTGATTTATACTCGCCGAAATATCAGTAAAAGAATTACTACCGTCATTACGATATATTTTTGATACTGCATTTGATCCATCATCACCGGCAATGAGCAAATCCATATCACCATCATTATCATAGTCGCCCCAACAACTACTGCTGTTTTTTACAGCTACAAATGAAGTAGATTCCTCAACAAACGTATCACTACCATCATTTCGAAATAGCTTTGACATTTGCCCTCCACTAATTGAGCCGGAAATAAACAAATCTAAATCACCGTCATTATCAGTATCCACCCAATTTGATGAACCATCGGTATTGCCAGTTATTGGTGCAGAAATATCAGTAAAAGTATTGCTGCCGTCATTTCTATAGATAACTGCTGAGCGAGATCCATTCCATCCGGTTACTATTAAATCAAGATCATTATCATTATCGTAATCGCCCCATTTCACCGAACCCTGCGTATAACCTGTTAAATCTTTAACCTGGTTTAATGTTCCGCTATCATTCCTGTAAATTCTGAAATACCTGGTAGGACTTGAAACTCCAATTATAACCAGATCCAAATCGCCATCGTTATCATAATCACCCCAGTCTAAATCGACGTTTTCAACACCAATTATTGAAGTGGATATTTCCGTAAATGCCTGTGCATTTAATTGCTGATATATTGAATACATTAAAAAAAGTATTATTAACAATTTCATATTTATTCCTTCGTTATTATCAAGAAGTATTTTGGACAAGTTCATTTCTAATTTTACTGGTGACAAAAATAATTTGTTGAGCAGTCTTACAACATAGGTGCCAGCCCTCATTTTACTGCTTACGACGATTAAATTAAAATGAGTTGCTAAAGGATTTAACTGGTGAGTTTTTATCCGGAATTTCTTTTCAATAGTTTTTGCTTATGAGCGAGAGCAAATATAAGGACACAATTATTACCGGAGAGGTTTAGTTTTTTAGCGATACTATAGCGATGGTTTTCTACCGTTTTTGAAGCAATTTTCATTCTAGTTGCAATTTCATTGGTGGAATATTCTTGTGCAATGAGTGCAAGTATTTGTTGTTCTTTAGGGGTAATGTTTAATCGTAACTTCATATAGCCAAACTAAAAGAACGATGTTTTTCTCACAATAGGTGCCGCCCCCTATTTTAGTTAGGATAGTTATAACTCCTCTTTGTGTTCTATTGCCCAGGTTAGCAGCGAATTATTTTTTGAATCAAGTTCGAGCTTCCTTGAAATATTTGCACGGTGGTTTTCAACTGTTTTCTTCGAAATAAAAAGCTGTTCGGCTATGTTGGAAGTAGTAAGACCATTTGATATAAGTTTAAGAATTCTTATTTCGCTTGGGGTAAGATTTTCAATGTAATTTCTTTTTTCACTTCCACCTTCTATAACTTTTTTATTTGCCATGCTCATTTGAACAGTAGCTATTATCTGTTCTTTTTTGAAAGGCTTAACGATATAATTAAGCGGATTTAATTTAGCCGCTCTTTCAAGGTACTGCTGGTCCGAATGGGCGGTAATAAAAATGATATGTGTGTTTAACTCATTTATTATTTTTTCTGAAAGAGTTATCCCGTCATTCTCTTCCTCCAGGTTGATATCGCATAAAACCAGGTGGGGTTTTAATCCCACATATAAGTCTAACGCCTCTTCAAAACCATTAGCTATTTCGATCTGTTCTATACCGATCTCCTGAAGAGTTCGTTGAAGATCACGTGCGATGATCATTTCATCTTCTACAATTAATATTCGCAAATTGGTCATCATGTTAATGGAATAAGAAATTCATATTTAGTCCCGTTTTTATTGCACACTTTTTTTTGCGCTTTTAGCTGGTGCAGCATATCATCGATTAGTTGAAGCCCCAGTGTTTTTTCGCCGGTTTGCGAAACTGCATTCTTGTCGAACCCGGGACCGTTATCTGAAAAAATTAGTTTAATATAATTATCTGTTTTTATTGCAGTGATATTTAATACTCCTTTTTTCCCGTTATTAAAAGCATATTTATAAGCATTCGTAATCAATTCATTAAAAATCAGTCCAAGCGGAATAGCTTTTTTCGTGTCTATCTTGATTGATGATAAATCGTAATTAACATCAACTTCTTTGTTATTGACATCTAAGACTATGCTAATATAGTTAAATAATTTTGGTATGTATTCCGCGATATCAATTTCTTTAATATCATCTTTATTGTATAAAATTTCGTGTACTAAACTCATGCTCATTACTCTTAGCTGGGTGTTATCTAACGCCTGTAAAGTAGTCGTATCACCAACCGTTCCTCTTTGTAAATTAAGGAAACTGCATATTATCTGTAGGTTGTTTTTTACCCTGTGATGAATTTCTTTTAGCAGAATTTCCTTTTCTGCCAGGGAACTCTCAATAATTTTATTTTGCCTCTCAATCTGTTTGTTTTTCTTTCTCCATTGAATTGTTAATATCACAAAGATAGCACCGACTAATATTGACCCCAGCATACCTGCCAATAGGAGGTTAGACCTTATTTCATTTCGCCTGGACTCTATTTCGGCAGTAAGCGCCCGCAATTCTTGCCGCTTAATCTCCTTATCTTTCTTTTCAACCTCGTACACTACCTGCAATACTGCAAGCCGTTCCTTATTTTCAATAGCGGAGATCGAATCCTCAAAAGCAATCAACCTTTTATAAAATAGAAATGCTTCACCTGTTCTGCCTAATTTCTCCAAAACTTTTGTTTTGTAATTCAGATAATCAATAGTTTCTGATGC
The DNA here is from genome assembly GCA_028280855.1 of Melioribacteraceae bacterium. GTDB lineage: Bacteria > Bacteroidota > Ignavibacteria > Ignavibacteriales > Melioribacteraceae > PGYT01. The sequence continues at coordinate 2,157 of JANQLA010000505.1, read as the reverse complement.
GGATGGATGTTCTCTCAATATAACTGATGCCGAGTCAAGTAAAGCTAATGACCTGCTATAATTTTTCAATCCATAATAGGATTGACTTAAGTTGGTTAAACCACGTATGATCCCTACATGTCGTTCAACTCTTTTATTGGCTTGTAAATAGTTTTTAAGTAATGGAATAGCTTCACTATACATCCCTTTTTGATTGTAAGCGGTTCCCAGATTTCCAAACATAACGTCCAAAAAGATACTTTCATTTGGTGCAATATTCTCCGGTTGAGTAAGTTGAAGCAGCTTCCATTTGTCTATTGCTTCATTAAAGGCCTGGATAGCGCTATCAGGTTGATTTTCCTGAAGCCATGTGAGTCCTAAGTTATTAAGTGTTCCAGCTTCCAAGTGCAGGTTTTCTTCTTTACGCGCTCTCTCTTTTAACATTTTGAATTGAGCTATTGCCTTACTTGTTTCATTTAGCTGCAAATAGACGTGAGCAAGATCGCCTATCCTTATTCGTTCAAAATTCTCAAAAAATGATGATGTAACTTTGTTGTTATCAAGAACTCGTTCCCTGGTCATCAAAGCTGACCATGCCTCCGGATATGCGTGTGCATAGGCGTAAATTCCAAACAGGAAAGTATAGGTAGAAACGCTATCCTTTGATGAAAGCGGGTCGCCGGAATTCACAATCTCGGTTAAAATTCTCACAGCCTCAAGGTCATTGCCATCGGCAAGCAAGACATTCACTTTCCCCAATTGAAGAGTGTTGAGCAACTCATTATCAGGATTTGAAGCTACCCATTCAAACGCTTCTTCTAAAAACTGTTTAAATGGTTCGTGGTTTATTTCGTAAAAGTTAGCATTACGGGTAATATCTGCAACTATTCTCGCTCTATTTTCGTCATCAGCTTTTTCCAATACAATTATAAGACTGTCTTCATAGCTAAGCGAGCGCTCTTGCTGAAAACCATTTGCAATTACGCTTACATTTAGAGCTATAAAAAATCCTATTATATGATATGATGTTTTATGCAGCTTTTTCACTAAATCAAATCTGTTTATTTAGCCAAGAATTTATTTTGAAGTTCACACCAACAATTGTTCACCTAAAATTATCGATTGGGATATTAAGCGGTATCAACTATTGGCAAATTAAGAACAGGTATAATGAAATACAATTAGAAATTAATTAGTGATAAAGCTCTGCTCTTTTGGCCTGCTTTGCGGGTGGTGGTGGGTAAAGATAACTTACACAAAAGATTTTGTGAAACTTCTACTAACTTAGTTACTCCTACGGAGTTCTTCTAGACTAAGATAATCAATGAGTACTCAAAGAAAATTTTAGCATTTTCTTAAATAAAATCATTTTACCAAATCATGCTATAAACGCTATAGGCGTTTAACTATTGTAATAACCTAAACTCAAAACGCCCTCTAAACACCGTAGGTGTTTCATTATTTCGATCCCAATGTAGTTTACCGGGAGAGAAATCTTAATAAGATCCCACCTCTCACGACAAGAAAGGTCGAGCTGACAAATAAAGCTTCAAAAAAAGGGGTAATATCTTTATGATACCACCCCTAACGTGGGTGTGATTAAATAGGGCGCTTCATTATAGGAAGCACCAAAATCCAGATGGTTATTTTACCAGCGTCATTTTCTTCACCGAGTTAAAGCTTTCCGTTGTTAAAGTATATATATAAATGCCGCTCGATAAACGCGATGCATCAAATTCCACACTGTAATTCCCTGGGGACTTTTGCTCATTTACCAATGTTGCTACTTTGTTGCCCAGGATGTCGTAGATTTTTAGGGATACGTTTTGCCCTTCGACAGGGCTCAGGGCGACCACTGGAATGCCAAAATTAATTGTTGTGGTCGGATTAAACGGGTTGGGGTAGTTCTGGAAGAGTTTAAAATCATTGGGTATTTCTGTTGTTTGTTCAACAGAAGTACTTGTGTTATTTAATTTCCATAAACCTCCTCCGTCAGTGCCAACATAAACTTCATCGGGATTAAAAGGATTTATTTCAATAATTCTTAAAAATGTATTTCCTAAATTTCCTGTGATATCCTTCCAGGTGCCACCGCCATCCTCAGTTACAAACACACCCGGATTGATTGTACTATTCCACAAATACCACGCTTGCGAAATAGCATAAATTTTTTGGGAA
>JANQLA010000490.1 GCA_028280855.1 Melioribacteraceae bacterium | reverse complement strand
AATGAAAAACGATATTGTGAAATTTGCTACGAGTATTACAAAGGCATAAATTGAATAAAAAGGGCAACATAATATTTGTAAGTTCCATAAAGCCTAATGTATACGGGGGAGGAGAGAAGTGGTTTTATGAAGTCGCCTCAAAACTCAAGTCGATTGGTTATAAAGTTGGGCTCGTCGCTAGACCGAAATCTAAACTTGCCAATAAATTTAGGGACATAACCGACAATGTTCTGGAGCTTAAATTCGGTTTCGATTTTAATCCGTTGTCAATTATAAAGCTTCGTAAATATTTTAGGAAACAAAATGTCGATTATCTAATCCTACATTTTAACAAAGATGTTTCGATAGCCGGCGCGGCCGGAAAAATGGCAGGTGTAAAAAAAATAATCTTCAGAAACGGATACCCCCTGCTTCATAATAAATTTAAGCACAAGCTTCTTATACCTTTCTTCGACCACATTGTAACAAATTCATTAATATTAAAAAAGCAATATCAAAGTTACGGTTGGATTAAAAGCGACAAAATAAAAACTATCTATAACGGTTGCGACATTGACAATGAGTATCTCGCAAAAATAAACGAGGAAAAAGAAGAAATTACCGTTATTGCAATTGGGCGGCTGGTCAAAGTAAAAAGGTTCCACTGGTTTATTAAATTATTGTCCGAGGTAAAAACTTCTTATAAAATAAAAGGATTAATAGTGGGCGATGGTAGCGAAAGAAGCAACCTTGAAAAACTGGTGGCAGAATCGAAATTAAATATTGATTTTACCGGTGAAGTGAATAGTGTAAAAGAGTACTTGGCAAAGGCGGATATTTTGCTACATGTTAGCAGGAACGAAGGAATACCAAACGTAGTTTTGGAAGCAATGGCCTCAAAAGTACCTGTGATTGCTACAAATGCAGGAGGAACCGGCGAATTAATAGACGACGGTGAAAACGGGTATTTGTGCGAAGTTAAGGATTATACAGTAATAAAGACCAAGCTTGAGTCGATGATCAACGACTCGTCTATAAGAAAGAAATTTACAGATTCAGGTTTCGAGAAAATAAGACATTGTTTTACCTGGGATAATACGATTGAAAAATTGGAAAAACTTTTTAATGAGTAAAAGTGAAGTAAATAAAATACTCATCGTACAGTTGGGCAAACTTGGCGATCTAATTCTTACTACTCCGTTGTTTTCTGAGCTTAAAAAAAAATATAAAGCAGATATTTCTTTATTAGTTCACAAACGGACTGAACAGTTACTCGAAGTAATACCATATATTAGCAATACTTTTATCTACGATAAAAAACTTCTATCCATTCCTTTGTTGCTCCACTCAATTCGGAAACACCATTTTGACCTGTTAATTGATGTCAAAGATCATTATTCAAGCGAGAGTTACTACATTGCAAAATTTTCGAAAGCAAAAATAAAGATCGGATTTAATCAAAACAAAACTGTATTCAATTATTCGATTCCGGCAGATTATGAGCAGGAAAAGACACATGCAGTGTTCCGGAATTTAAACCCGTTAGAATATTTTAATTCTGAGCTTCCTATCAACCCTCCGAGACCAAAGCTAATAATTCCCGAAAGTTCCATAAATAACTTTAAGAAATTTTTAGGTTACTACTCGATAACCGAGTTCGCATTCATTAATTACTCCGCTTCTTCAAAAACGCGTTACTGGGCAATTGACAAGTGGAAAAAACTTATAAATGAAAAAATAGGAAGCTCCGTGAGTATTGTCATTAGCGGATTATTATCGGATAAAGATGAAATAAATCAAATTGTATCGGGTACAAAGAATACTTACTTATACATAAGTGAAGACATTAAAAATATTTTACCTGCAATAGAGAGTGCAAAATTTGTTATTTCACCGGATACTTCGGTTACTCATATTGCATCGGCTTTTAATAAACCGCAGCTTGCGATATTTTCCAATTATGAAAGAAATACCAACAAGTTTTTGCCGCTCAGTGATAAGTATGTAATTGTTTTGCCTACTGAAAAAAGCGCTGCTCTTTCAAGCCTCGGTTATGAAGAAGTGGCGACGGCTTTTGACGAGTTATGCAATAAGCTGGACGCGGAATAAATAATGAAAAAATACCTGATAATCCAAACAGCCTTCCTTGGCGATGTTGTGTTGGCACTACCGTTGGCTGAGTATATTAAAAGAAAGGTCTCGAATTCCGAAGTAACAATGGTTGTAATTCCAGGCGCAAAGCCTATAGCCGATTTATGCCCGTCTATTGACAGAGTTGTTTCATACGATAAACGCAATATTCATAGTGGGATTAAAGGGCTGATGGCATTCAAATCAGTTTTTGCTGATGAAGAATTCGACGCGATCTTTTCTCCGCATAGATCAATTCGAACCACGATTATAAGCCGATTGTTAAATGCCGTGCATACTTATGGTTTTGATAAAAGCGCTTTTTCATTTCTTTATAAAACGCTCGTAAGATATCGACAGGAGGAACATGAGATTCAAAGAAACCTGTCATTGGGGCGCAAACATTTTAGAGATACTGGAGATGAAATAATTTTCCCAAATTTGGAATTGCCAAGTGATAAAACAAATTATATAGTAATTGCGCCTGGTTCAGTTTGGAATACAAAAAGATTTCCCGAGCACAAATGGATTGAATTAATTTCTCACGAATTCCTTGCCGATAAACAGATTATTTTGATAGGAAGTAAAGAAGAAATTCCGATTGGGGAAAAAATTATTCGCGAAGTAGGAAAAAAGCATTTGTTTCTTGAGAACAGGATCGGGCAAGATTCTTTGTCTCAGACAATTAGGATAATCGCTAACGGAAAGCTGGTTATATCAAATGATTCAGCCCCGCAACACATTGCAGTAGCTGTTAAAACACCGGTAATAACTATTTTCGGTTCAACAGTTCCGGCGTTTGGATTCAATCCATTAGGTGAGTTTGATACGGTTATTGAAACAGATCAAATTTTAAAGTGCAGACCTTGTGGAATTCATGGAAAGAAAAAATGTCCCATTAAAACGTTTGATTGTATGGAAAGCATTGAAGTCGAAAGTATTGTTTCAGCAATTAAAAAGATACTAAGTAATAATCCGCTTTAGTAAACATATTAGTAGATGCTAATTAAGAATGTCCCCGTTTTTTTTGGTAATTTTATTGTCGATTTTTTTTTCATTTAGGTTTTAGAGCAAATGAACATTAGCGGGTTCTCCTTTGTTAGAAACGGTGAAAAACTTTATTACCCAGTGGTGGAATCGATAAAATCTATTTTACCGATTGTTAGTGAATTTGTGATTG
>JANQLA010000459.1 GCA_028280855.1 Melioribacteraceae bacterium | reverse complement strand
TTCCATAACTCTTTCCGCTACCTGTTTATCGGTTAACGGTAATATTGAGCTAAGCCAAATTGAAACCTTGTCAACTACTTCGGTAAAACTCTCGAGTTCATTCAACTGGTATACTTTACTTCTCAGAACTATCTCATCGAACGGGTCTCCTTTACGCAACCCTTTTTCCTTTAGAATGCCCCGTAACTCTGAATCCAGTCCTTCGAAGCGTTCGCGGCCCAGTCGTTCAAAGATATGATAAATCGCCCCTTGCCGTTCAACGCGTTTACGTGCATAGTACCAATACCATGCGACGGATGCGGCTATCAGTAAAGACGAAAATATTATCGGCAGGGAGCCCATTTGAGCAATTAAATAAAGCGGTGAAATGATACCGAATATTTGCATGTAGGGATACATTGGCGATTTATAGCCCGGATCGTATGAAGCTATTTTGCTTTCGCGCATAACGATTACCGCTACGCAGATAAACGCGAACATCAGCAACTGGAATGAACTTGCTAATTTAGCGATTCGCGCCGGGTCAAGTATAACAAGCAAAAATATGATGATTGCTACGGTTAATATTATCGAATTGACCGGGGTTCCGAATCTTCCCAGTTTACGAAATATTAAAGGCATTATATGGTCTCTGCTCATTGCAAGAGGGTATCTCGATGCGCTCAAAGTACCGGCGTTTGCTACGGATGTAAAAGCCAACAACGCCGCAATGGTAATTATAATTACTCCTACCTCTCCGAAAACAACTTCGGCTGTAGAAGCAACCGGCGCCAGGTTTCCGGCCAGTTGATCCATCGGTAATACACCTACCATCACGAATGTTCCCAACCCGTAAACCACCAGCGCAGTTCCCAAAGTTAAAAATACGGCGCGGGGCAGGTTTTTTTCAGGGTCTTCAACTTCCTCGGAAAGGCTCGCAATTTTTGTTATTCCAACGTAACTGATGTATACTAAACCGGCAGTAGACATAATTGAATCAAAGCCAGCATCGAAAAATCCGGTGAAGTGCGCGGTATTAATATAGTTTAATTCACTTACTTCGAATATCATTAGAATAATTAACAGTATCGAGACAAGTATTATCTGGAATCCGCCGGTTTTTCTTGTACCGAGAATATTTATAACTCCAAGTAATACGGCAAGTATAACTGCGATAGGTGTAATTGATACGTCGGGAAGAAATAATGAGATGTAAACACCCATGCCTACCAGGGCAAACCCGACTTTAAGGATTAAAGCAAGCCACGTACCTATTCCGCCAATTGTTCCGAACAAAGGCCCCAGGGCGCGGTCCATAAAGTAGTATACTCCGCCGGCACGCGGCATAGCAGTTGCAAGCTCAACAACGCTGAACATCGCTGGTATTAATGGGATAGCGGCTAAAATATACGAAAGAACAATTGCAGGGCCGGCTTCTGCCGCTGCTATACCTGGTAGAAGAAAAAATCCCGAACTTAACGTTGTACCGGTCGCTATTGCGTAGATATCAAGCAGCCTAAGTTCTTTTTTAAGGATTCTTATTTTTTTTGCTTTTGCCATAAGAGTATTTTTTGCTTCAGCAATTGTTTCAATGTAAACAATTATTTGAAAATAAAAAATTATACTGCGTTGTGAATTATGGAAAATCAGGTTTATTTGCCGTCGGTTTTAATAATGTTCCCCAAAGGGCAAGGACCATTCTTTGACCAAGGTAGGAAGATTTTTCAACACTGGTGTAAAATTATGTTAGAGTTTTTTAATCACATCCAGCGCTAAAGGCGGCACATTAGGTAAGCCGATATTCTCTGCAACTTTGTTGTACATTTCAGCTAGGCTTACACCATAATCTCTGCCTTTGCGTAATACTTTTAATGTTTTATAGATACTGGAATCTTCGTTTGAAAGGTCATTGATAAATCTTTTTAAGCGATTTTTGGATTTTGCTGAAGGCTCTTTATTATCCTTTGTTGAAGCTTCAATTTCCTGCATTGCTTTTTCAGCTTTCTCGACATCTTTTATTGTAACGTCAATCTCGTCATTGTCCATTGATTTCTGTAAAAGTTTTCTTTCATCTTCAATGTCTTCTTTAAGCAATTCCGTTTCACCAAGTATGCTTCGTATCTCAATTGAAACTGTGTTTGTAGCTTCCGCTTTAGCTTTTGCCTCAGCCTCCGAAACGGCTTTTGCATTAATGTTTATAACAGGTTTAAAGTCAATTCTTTGCTCATGCTTGTTAGAATGTTTATCCATTTTTATATCATCCTGAACTAATTCTTCATTTAAGTATATGCCTTCAAGTAGTTTCATTACATTAACGGGTTTAATAATATTATTTGTACATTTAATTTCTCTTTCACCCTGATCCCGGTATTTAATCAGTTCATTATAGTCAAAAAAAGTTGATTCTTCTGAACCGAAGCAATCCTCGCAAATACATGGAACCATTTGATCGTAATCAACATTTTTAAACCATTTTTTATGGATTGCTTCTATCTCTTTACGGATTTCACGTAGAACGAATTTTTGTTCATTCATGTTACTAGTCACTTCAATATCAATTATATTTAATCCGTCTTTATTATTCATATCTTCAATTACTTTTATTTTGCACCCTTCCTCTTCAACTATTACTCCTTTATTCCAAACCAGTGATGATCCATTTTCCTTCGCGATGGATTGGCTCTTACGAACAATGAATCGTGTAATTATTCCTTTCGGCATAAATTTATATTTGTACCTGAATCTTAATGCCGGTTCGGAAAACCAATCAAATTCGGGCTGCACTTCGTTTAATAATTGGGCGGCAATATATTTGTTTTCGTCTATCTGGTAACATATTTCAAAGGCTTTTCTTTTTATTAAATTTAAAAGTTTTGTCTGTTCAGTGCTACTGAATTCATCCCAAATTTCTGCCAACATGTTTGTATCAAACTTTCCGTCATTCTTTTTAATCTGGTCATTTTCTAAAACACTATATACAGCTTCAACTGCCCACTGCGGATTGAGTATAATAAAGTCACGTAAATCCATATCATCCTGGAAATGCAGAATACTGCCTAACTTATGCAGGTATTTGCTTATTAGAAATTGGTCTTCCTTCTGCACCACATTATGCTTAGCGCAAATATCGCAGTATTCCTTTTCGTTAATATGATTTTTTGTTTTGGCAGCTTCCCTTAATTCATCCCTTATTGGTTTCCATTGTTTGGGAACTTCATCTCCCACATGATATAAATTGCAAAGCATTTTCTGAATCCGCTCAAGCATCGCGTTGTAACGGGCGTCATTTTTTGAAAGATCTACTTCGTTAAATTCTATCGCAGTTTGAGAATATCTTTTTTTGTAAAAGTGGTGATCATAATTGGTTATTGAACGGTGTTTATTTTCGTTTAGAACTACAAGTATCGGACTTTGATGAGTTTCATCTTTACCCAGTAAGTGCACTGTTTCGAACCAATATGGAAAGTTGGTTTGCTGTTTCCGGTCGTCGGCAACTAAAATGTATAACGCGCTTGGTGTAAGAAAAAACTGGTGAGTGGCGTACTGAATTTCCTGCCCGCCGAAATCCCATATATTGCATTTAAACTCAATTGATTCGTCATCGGTTTTATTAAATTTCCAGCCGTTATAAATATTTATTCCAACAGTAGATTCCGGGTCTTCGATTTCCTTCGAATTAAGGTCGTAATTCGGGTCGGTAAGTTTATTCATCAGTGTAGTTTTACCTGCTCCCGGTTCTCCAACAATTATTAGTTTTGCTTCATATAATTTATCATAGCCGCCCTGCTTTTCAATCTGCTCAAACCAGTTAATTACGGCTTCTCTACCTTCTTCAATTATTGAAACCGGTGGAGATTGAACTGGATTTTCAGAAATATTAATTCCTCCAGTTTTATATTCTCTATTGAAAATATCTATCCCCTTCTTAAGTAAATTCAATAAAGGTGAAATATCGCTCATTTGATTTCCGTGAAGGTCTAATGTTTGTAATCCTATCAGCTCTTCTAAAAAGCTGATATCGCTGATTTTGTTGTTTCTAAGGTCTAATGATTCTAACCCGGTGAACTTTTCTAAAAAGCTGATATCGCCGATTTGATTGAAGCTAAGGTCTAATGATTGTAACCCGGTAAGCTTTTCTAAAAAGCTGGTATCGCTGATTTTGTTGCTGCTAAGGTTTAATGATTTTAACCCGATAAGTTTTTCTAAAAAGCTGAAATCGCTGATTTTGTTGCCGCTAAGGTTTAATGATTGTAACCCGGTAAGCTTTTCTAAAAAGTTGATATTGCTGATTTGATTGGAGCGAAGGTCTAATGATTGTAACGCGGTAAGCTTTTCTAAAAAGCTGAAATCGCTGATTT
>JANQLA010000451.1 GCA_028280855.1 Melioribacteraceae bacterium | reverse complement strand
TGCCTCTTAATTTTTAAAATATAGTGAACGCTACAGTTAGCCCGGACATTACAATTGCGACCATGCTCATCAGTTTAATTAATATGTTAAGGCTTGGTCCTGACGTATCCTTAAACGGATCGCCAACCGTATCGCCAATAACAGTAGCTTTATGACTTTCGGAACCTTTGCCGCCCAAATTTCCTTCTTCAACAAATTTTTTGGCATTATCCCACGCTCCGCCGGAGTTGGCCATAAACACAGCCAGGACAAAACCCGAGCCAAGGCTTCCTACAAGTAAACCCAACACCCCGGGAACACCAAATATAACACCCATAACAATTGGAATTAGAATTGCTAAAGCCGAGGGCAGTACCATTTCAACCTGTGCGCCTTTGGTTGATATAGCTACGCACTGCGCGTAGTCGGGCTCGGTTTTACCTTCTAAAATTCCAGGCAGCTCACGAAATTGTCTTCGTACCTCGTCAACCATTTTTTGTGCCGCACGACCAACAGCGTTCATTGTTAATCCGCAAAATATAAAGGCCATCATGGAGCCGATAAAAACTCCAATTAAAACTTTCGGGTTCATCAGGTTAACATCGTAGAATGTCATAAAATCTTTTAGGGTGGCTGTTTGAACATCTACAATAACGCCGTTGCCAAGATCGAGAACTGTTTCGCCGATTCTGATCAATCCGATTTTAAGCTCCTCAACATACGAGGCCAACAAAGCGAGTGCTGTAAGGGCGGCTGATCCGATTGCAAATCCTTTTCCGGTAGCGGCGGTTGTATTGCCCAAAGAATCCAAAGCGTCGGTTCGTTTCCTTACTTCGGGTCCAAGGTTGCTCATCTCGGCGTTACCTCCAGCATTATCTGCAATCGGTCCGTATGCATCGGTCGCGAGGGTTAAACCAAGTGTCGAAAGCATACCTACCGCTGCTATGCCTATTCCATAAAGGCCCATCCCCATGTTGTTGATATCGAAACCCGAGGCAAACAGGAATGATAGTATAATGCCCAGAACCACCGCAAGTACCGGAATCGCTGTGGACATCATTCCGACACCGAGTCCGGATATAATTACCGTTGCAGCCCCGGTCTTTGAGCTCTCTGCAATCTGCTGGGTCGGTTTAAAAGTTGATGAAGTATAGTATTCGGTTGCTTTACCAATAACAATCCCGGTAATTAGGCCAACGACAATAGCAGCCCAAATCCCAACCCCGTTCTGTAAATCAAGTATCTGGATTATTATGAAAGAAGCTATTACGATCAGTATGGAGCTTATATTTATCGATCTTGAAAGCGCTTTCAATAATTGTTTTTGAGTTGCATTCTCTGATGCGCGAACGAAAAAGACACCAAGAATTGAAAGTATGATACCAACCGATGCAATAAGCATAGGCGCGAGCACTGCTTTAAATTGAAGAGATGGATTGGACAGGAACGCTGATGCACCGAGCGCAGCAGTAGCGAGTATTGAACCGCAGTACGATTCGTAAAGATCGGCTCCCATACCGGCAACATCCCCAACGTTATCTCCAACGTTATCGGCAATTGTTGCAGGGTTGCGTGGATCGTCTTCTGGTATTCCCGCCTCAACTTTACCAACAAGATCCCCGCCTACATCGGCGGCTTTAGTAAATATTCCTCCTCCAACACGTGCAAACAAAGCCTGTGCCGATGCACCCATTCCGAATGTTAACATAGTTGTAGTAATTATTACCATGTTATGCCCGTCGGTTAAGCTCAAAGGGTAAAAGAAATTCAGAACCCAAAACCAAGCTGAGATATCAAGCAATCCAAGTCCTACTACAACCAATCCCATCACGGCGCCGCTTCGAAATGCAATCTGCAAAGCGCTGTTAAGAGATTTACGCGCAGCATTAGCAGTACGGGCCGATGCATAGGTAGCTGTTTTCATTCCGAAGAAACCGGCAAGACCCGAAAAGAATCCTCCGGTAATAAATGCAAACGGAACCCAAGGATTTTGCACACCTAACCCGTAAGCTAGTATTGAAAAAATGATTGTTATAATTAAAAAGAAAATTCCTACAATTTTATATTGTTGTTTAAGGTAAGCCATTGCACCCTGGCGAACATAATTAGCTATCTTAACCATAAGAGCTTCGCCTTCACTTTCCTTCATCAACTGCTTAAAGAAAAAGAATGCGAAACCAAGCGCAATTACAGCTCCGATGGGTACAATCCAAAATAAACCGTTTAACATTCCAACTCCATTAAATTTCTTCTAAAAAAATCTGTAATCAATTTTTAGCGCAAACCCACGGTAAGCGCAGACCGCCACCAGACGTAATGCTTATTATTCAATTCATCCAAACTTGGAAACGGGTAAAACAATAAATTATTTTTGTCCCCAATAAAAAAGCCGTTCTTGCAAGTCCTGAATAACAACTCTCCCTGGAATGTTCTTATAACGGTTTTAGTTGCTTTCTTAGGATCATCGTGGAGACCTTTCAAACAGTCCCGCAAGTGGTCTATGTTCGGATAGGGTAAATCATTTGCCGCCCCGTTGGCAGGATCAATTGCAAGCTCATCGAGTTTAAGCTCAACAAAAACAAGCTTTGGTACCGATACAGGCTTTGATGTGTCCGTAACATATTCGAGAAAATCCTTAGGAGAATAATGACTTGCTATACGCGGCGTAACGGGGCAAATCTCCTGGTACAAGTGCAGTTGAGATTCACCTTCGGGAATATATGTTCCCTGTGGAATTTCAAGTACTCTGCCGTCATCCGTCGTAAGATAAAGACTTTGTAATGCATCCAGCGGAACATGTTCAAGAACGCGATATATAGATAAGTAGACAGATCTTTTCGGAACACCATCCGGATGAGGGACGCATTTTTCATCGATCTCATGCAAAGGAAAATAATCATCCATCTTTGCGGCGTCCAGCTCAAAAAATATTGCCTGTCCCCGTGTACGCTTTTTTGTACCAACGGCAAGATAGTTACCAAACTCTTCGGGAGATAACATTGATGCGATCAATGCCTCAGGGGTTAAAGAAAGGTAAAGATAGGTTTGCATAATCAGCCTCATTAATAATACTTTTGCATCCGCAATATAATGATAGTTAGCTTACTTTAAAAACGATTGGATATCCTACTTTTTACTTAACAATTGAATGAATTTTCTATTAATCACCAAATATTGTTTTGGAAAATTACAAAAATCTCTTAGTTAAGTAATCGTCCTAGCTGCAATATTAATGATAATTGATAGTCAAGTTATCCAACTAATTCTTTAATCAGTAACGCCAATCGTTTTACTGTTGTAAAATCAATCGAAAAATAATACATTCAGTAAAGCACATCTCAAAATTATTTTATAGTTGATTAATCACTTTCTACTAAACTAAATGCTGTTAACAACTGAGGTATCAGTGAATAAAAGAATTGCGATACTTTTCATTTTTCTTGTTTCGGTATTATTCATTTTTTGCGAAGAAGCAAAAGTAGCGCCTGAATTCACTAACGTGAGTGTAACTAAAACTTACAATAATTGCGATATCAATTCGGATTCTTGTGCATATCTAAAATTTGACTATCCCATAGTAAAAATGCCATCAAATTTATCTGTTGCAAAACAATTAAACGATTTTATTAATAGCGAATTAACCCAGCCCCTATTCGGCGATGCTAAATACGACAGCATCAATGAATTAGCATCACAGTTTTTTAATGAGTATAAAGAAATGAAAAAAGAGTTTGCAGATTACAGCCTGCCATGGACTCTTGAAAAAAATATTGAAATTAAGTTAGCCGGTTCCAAATGTGTTTCGATCACGGCCATGACTTTCAGCTTTACCGGCGGTGCTCATCCCAATACTGTATTTACGTATACAAGTTTCGATACACAAACCGGGAAAAGAATTACGATAGCCGATTTAATCGATTCAATTAAGATAAATAGTTTTTTACAACTTGCTGAAAATACTTTTCGTGAAGCAAAAAATATTTCACGTGGTAAATCACTGGAATCTGCCGGTTTCTGGTTTAATGAAGGATTTTATCTACCAGAAAACTTTATTATTACCGCTTCTGGTTTAACGATTTTTTATAATACTTATGAAATTGCGCCTTATGCGCTCGGCACTACCGAGCTTAATATTCAACTTGAAAAACTAGAACCATTTTTAGCAGGAAATAACATTAACTACTGGCAATAGATTAAATACTATGGCAAAAGACTACTACGCACCTATGCATACAACAGAACATATTTTGAACCGGACGATGGTTCGAAAATTCAATTGTGATAGATCTTTCAGTAACCATATTGAAAGGAAAAAGTCGAAGTGTGATTACGTATTTTCGCGCGACTTAACAGAAGATGAAATAACCGATATTGAATACAAGGTTAACAAGGAAATCGCCAAAAATCATTCAGTAACAGAAGATTTCATTACTATTGAAGAAGCGAGCCGAAAATTCAACCTCAACCGTTTGCCCGATCCTGATATTGAAAAGGTTCGTGTTGTGCACATAGGTAATTACGATTCCTGTTTATGTATTGGAGAGCACGTACCAAACACTAAATTTATTGAAGAAAAATTTAAAATAATTTCAACCAGCTTCGATAATAATGTGTTGCGGATCAGGTTTAAACTCCGCAATTAAATGTATATTAAGCAATGGATCATCTGGCGCAGTAAATGAGTTGAAAATTCGATAAATTTGGTTTTGTGTTTACTGCGTATGCGTTTCAGTTAAATATCCTGTATTCTGTTCTGTTTAATTTTATTATTGTTATAGTTATTTTTAAGTAATCTCATTTTTTGGAAAATACACAGAAGGCGTAATGATTTCTTCGAGCAAATTAGAAATATTAAACAACTACAATAACCTGATTAAATCTGCTCTTCAAGGCAAAGACAGTTTCCCTGACGAAGTTTGTAATTTTTTGGTTTCCGATTTCGAATTTCAAGCGGCAGTACTTTTTAAAATTGTTAATTCAGAAAGCCTGTTAGTTTTAGGAAAATCAAGCTCTGCAAGAAAGAACTACTTAAGGGGTTCGGAATTCAGTTGTTCCGTTTGTAGTTTGTTCAAAAGCCTGAATGAGTTCTCGGTTAACTCTGATACTAACTGCGAGCTGCAAATTTCGGAATTCGTAATTTACGAATCATGCGTTACTTTTGATTTAGATTCGGAAGAGAAAGCCTTCCTAAAAGTTTCCAAGAAAACTCCTTTTTCACAAGCAGACGGTGAGTTACTTAAAAGCATTGCCGACTACATAAAATACATTCTTATTAATTGGAGTAAAGCCAGGGGTGGAAACACTACGCTTTCTGAAAAGCCTTTTGGTGAGGTTGTCGCTGAAATAGCAAATGAATTAAGAAGCCATACAAATTCTATAGTAGGTTCTTCCTCAATCCTGTCGGAAGATAACCTTACATCTTCGCAGGCGGAATACGTAAATACAATTAGAAAAAACGCACAAAGCCTATTGGTTAATCTCAAGGACTTTATCGATATATCTAAGCTTGAAACAACCCAGGTCGAAGAAAACAAAAAAAATGTCGATCTAAAATCCGTAATAAATGATTCGATTACCGCGGCGAAATCAAAGTCGACTCACTTAAGTACTAAGTACGATGTTGTAATAGACAGCGCCGTTCCCAAGTCATTTAATATTGATGATTACAAGCTTAGGTTTATATTAACCAATTTACTTATTGTCGGCGGATCATTAACACCGAGCGGTGAAGTTAAAATAAAAGTTAACGCCCTCTCGAAGGAAAAGATTCAATTCATTTTAATCGATAACGGCAGAGGACTTTCCGAGTTATCGCAAAGACTATTATTCGAACCGTTCGGTATAACAAAAATACAGGAATTAGAAAATTCGCCTCTTACCGGATTAACGCTAAGCCTTGTAAAACGTTACATTGGAATTCTTAAAGGCGAACTACGCATTGTTAGTAACCTTGGTCAGGGTACGACATTTAATTTCTCAACCGGTGCTGATACATATACTGACATAGCTGCGCCGCAAGCCGCTCCGTCTGCACTGCCAAAACCTTCTAAAGAAAATAACGTTCTAGTAATTGAAGACGATTATGCAACATCCAAATTATTGAGCAACTATCTTAATAAATGGGGATATAACCCGACGATTGTAAATTCCGAAGAGCAAGTCTTTTCGCAATTGAAACAATCTAAATACCTTGCCGTTATTCTCGATATTGAATTACCACATATTAACGGGCTGGAATTACTGAAAAAAATTCATGAGAAGAAGGAATATAAAAACCTCCCTGTTATAGTATGCTCGGTTGAAGTTGAAAGTCAGAAAGCATTTATGATGGGAGCGGTTGAATATTTTATCAAACCCATCAATTACAATTACCTGGTTGAAGTGCTTACAAGCTATAAGCTCAGAAAAGATTCGAATATTCTATGCGTTGACGATGATTTACCAACTTTAAATCTTGTTAAGCAAGCTATTGAAACCGCAGGCTTTAATGCGATTGCCGAAAACATTTCAGCAAATGTTATGGATTTAATTGCCGATAAACAAATTGATTTGGCAATTGTAGATTTGGATATGCCGCATCCAAACGGCTTTGAGTTAATCAAAATGATTAAATCCAACTCAAAATTTGCAAACTTGCCCATCATTATTTACACGGGTAAAGAAAATTTTGACGAAGATCTTGAAAAGATTGACGGACTTTTTGATGAATTATTGGACAAGAAAAGCACAAACATAGAAGACCTTGCAGATACTATCAACTTTATGATAAATAAGTATGAGGATCCTACTCCGGTTGAGGAAGTTATTCAAAAAGAAGATGACGAAATAAAAATACTCTTTGCCGAAGACTATAAGCATTCGCAGATAATAGTAACAAGACTGCTAAAGAAAAACGGGTTCGAAAATGTTGTGGTTGTAGAAAACGGTGAAGAAGCGCTCAACACAGCCAAGAAGGAAACGTTCGACTTGATTTTAATGGATATGCAAATGCCTATTATGAACGGATTTGAAGCTACTGAGAAAATTAAGCAACTGTCCGAGTATAAGAACACAACCATTATAGCCTTAACAGCTTTTGCTATGAAGGGAGACAAAGAAAAATGCCTTGAAGCCGGGGCAACCGATTACATTCCAAAACCCATCGATAGTAAAGAATTTATTGAGAAAGTGAAATACTACACTAACGCAGCCAAACAAGTTTAATTTATAGTAGAAATAGTTATTAAATAAAATAATCCGGTATATTTGGTGCCGGATTATTTTTTTATTCGTATTTTATTTAGAGGAGAAATGATTAACGATACACCGAGAGTACGATTTGCACCAAGCCCCACAGGCTACTTACACGTAGGCGGTCTAAGAACAGCATTATATAATTTCTTGTTCGCGAAGGCCAATAATGGAAAGTTTATACTACGAATTGAAGATACCGATAGAAACAGGTTTGTTGAAGGCGCAAAAGAAAATTTACTTAACACAATTGAATGGACAGGAATCGTTCCCGACGAAGGCCCTAATCAAGGAGGAAACTACGGACCTTATATTCAATCCGAACGGCTTGATATTTATAAAAAGCACGCCCAAAAATTAATTGTTTCGGGCAATGCGTATAGATGTTTTTGCACACCCGAACGATTGGCTGAGTTGCGGGAAAGTCAAAGGAAAGCAAAGCTACCTCAGATGAAATACGATAAATATTGCCTTACACTTTCACATGATGAGGTTAGAGCAAAACTTGAAAGTAAAGAAGCTTATGTTGTTCGATTAAATGTTCAGACCGGGCCAAAAGTCAAAATCAAGGATATTGTTCGCGGCACAGTTGAGTTCGATAGAAACACAATTGATGATCAGGTTCTTATTAAAAGCGACGGCTTCCCCACTTATCACATGGCCAATGTTGTTGATGATCACCGGATGAAAATTACACATGTAATTCGTGGTGAGGAATGGTTGTCATCAACGCCTAAACACGTACTGCTTTATAATTTCTTCGATTGGGAGCTGCCTGAATTTGCACACCTTCCCCTGTTGTTAAATCCCGATAAAACAAAGCTCAGCAAGCGGCAAGGTGACGTTGCGGTTGAAGATTACAAAGCAAAAGGCTTTTTGCGAGAATCATTGATCAATTTCGTAGCGCTGCTAGGCTGGAGCGCAGGAGATGATCAGGAATACTATCTAATGGACGAGTTGATATCGAAATTTTCTCTGGAAAGAGTACAAAAGTCCGGCGCTGTATTTAACGTCGATAAACTCAACTGGATACAAACCGAACATATTAAAAATCTATCGAATGAAAAAATTCTACCTTACCTTAAAAACCAGTTGGTGGAATCAGAGTATGATCATGAAGCTTTCACTAACGAATACTTGATGAAGGTGATAGAAGCAATGAAGTCAAGGGTTTTATTCTTTAGCGATTTTCTTGAACGAAGCGGATACTTTTTTAAAGCTCCGAAAGAGTATGATCCTGCAATTATTCAGAAAAGATGGAGATTGGATACACCGGAACACCTATCAAAATTGATTGAAGCATTCGGTAAACTTCAAAATCCGGGGCATGATGAATTTGAAACTGCATTGAAAGCAACTGCCGAATCACTTGGTATTGGAGGCGGTAAATTGATTCATCCAATAAGATTGGCAGTGTCGGGAATTGGCGTAGGGCCGGGTGTATACGATTTGCTGGCAATACTTGGTAAAGAAGAAGTTATAAAGAGAACACAAACAGCAATAGAAACAATTAAAATCGAAGAGTAACTGTATGACTGAAACCGAAAAAAAAAGTAGTGGTAACGAATTACCTTCACATTTTATTACTGAAATAATTGACGAAGATTTAAAGACAAGAAAATATGAAGGCAGGATTCACACACGCTTTCCGCCGGAACCGAACGGGTATCTACATATAGGGCATTCTAAATCAATATGCTTGAATTTCGGTTTAGCGCAACAGTACGGCGGTAAATGCAATCTCCGCTTTGATGACACTAATCCCGCAAAAGAAGAACAAGAGTATGTTGATTCAATAAAAGAAGATATTAAATGGCTCGGATTTGATTG
>JANQLA010000439.1 GCA_028280855.1 Melioribacteraceae bacterium | reverse complement strand
TATGAACCTATTTGCTTATTAATAGTTTTCTATGGTCTCTATTAATTCTTCCAGCTTTTTTTTCGATACAAAACCGACCGCACCGGCTTCAAGTGATGCATTTCTATATTCAACCGTATCATAACTTGTAAGCATTAAAATCTTTGCAAATGGAAAAGATTTTATAATATTTCTCGTGGCTTTAATACCGTTTATCTTTTTCATTTTAATATCCATCAATACCCAGTCGGGTTGATATTTGGCATATAGGTCTCCTGCAAATTCTCCATCGCTGCATTCTATTATTGTGTCGCCTTCCTTCCGGATTAGGTCAGAGATGTAAGCACGCATCCTATTATTATCTTCTACTATCATAAATGTCATTTTTTTAGAGGGATTTAGTTTTGGCTACAATATGGGATATGGAATTCGGATTGTAAATGAGTTCTGGAACTCATTTTTCAAGGATCAAATAACGGGATGAGTTCTTTTAATATTTACTGAAGCTTGTTATGGAAATCTAAAACTAACGCGTTGAGTGGAATAGGTTTAACAAATAACTTGAAAACATGAAGATTTTTTGAAGCGTGGCAATCTAGATTAAATAACTTGATTTTGGGATCACTGCGTCGTCCTTACAGGCCTCCTCGTGATGACAATCGTTAATTCTTCTCATTTCACCAACAATCCCGACAGGTCGGGACTTCCGTTTAAATGATACTCATTTAATCATCAGCATCTTCTTTGTTTCTACAAAATCATTTGCTATGAGTCTGTATATGTACAAACCCGATGCATGTCTTTCACCGTTGAATGTCACTTCGTAATACCCGGGTTTTTGCTGCTCGTTTACTAACGTAGCTAATTCGTTGCCGAGGATGTCATAGATTTTTAGGATGACCTGAACATTGTCATTTCGACCAAAGGGAGAAATCTTTGAAGATTTCTCACCACTCATTTCATTCGGATTCGAAATGACAGTTGCTGGTATTGAGTACTGAATTGTAGTAGTCGGGTTGAACGGATTGGGGTAGTTTTGATGAAGCGCGAATTCAGCAGGAAGCTGGCTCTCATCTATCGATGTAATTAATGGCGAAATATCCACCGATGCAGTTTGCGAATAGTAGGTATATGTTCCATCAGTATCTATTTGTTTCAAGCGGTAGTGGAGAATTTGATCAGTTGATTCTCCTGCAAGATTAAGATCAAGAAGAAGATTATGATTAAGACTATCAATATACTCATAACTCTTCGACGAACTGCTATTGCCGTGTCCTTCAACAAATCCGATGGTAGTGTAACCTTCTTCGTCGTCTTGGTTCTTGTTTCTTGGTTCTAAAAGTCTTTCCACTTCAAATCCATAATTATTCACTTCCGTTGCGGTCTGCCAGTTTAGTATTATATTGTTGTTTTCTATAGATGCATTAAACGAAATTAGTTCCACAGGCAGGGGAGATGATTCACTTCCTATTATAAATTGGCTATACGATGTAATGCCCTCAAATGTTACGGTATTATTGGTAGCAGATGTTGCGGATGCCACCATTGTCCATTCTCCATCCGATGTACTTTCACGTCTGTATAATTTTAAGTTTGATGGCGTAGCTTGATCATCCGAACTAATTTTCCCATCGGGTAAAGTGAAAGTTAAGTTAGTAGAAAATGTCCCGGGTTCACCAAATGCTGATAAAACGAAGTAACGATCCAAAGCATTTCCTGTAATACCTAATGTCGTATTTGGAGACTTTTCAATTTCCGTGCAAAGAAGGCTTACTTCATTATCAAATCCGTTAGTTGTCGTAAGTGATAAATTACCCATTACTTCTGTGCCGTTTGTGAAATTATCACAAGTGTTGCTAATTCCTGCACCGATTGGGATTGTTGATGTAACCCAGTCACTATTGATATCCATATTATTTAAGACCCCGTTAGATACTTCGGCTATTTCTCCCGCCTCAGACGAACCGGTCCCATCATTCATTTGCCAGTAACCAATCAACCCGTTTTCACCTCCGTCTAAATTTTTGTGCATATTTTCACGGATATCTGTTTGGTTCCTTGCTATATTCCAAATACGTACTTCGTCTATTTTCCCTAAAAATGATCTGGCGGTTGTGCTGCTGTTACCAATAATTAAATCATTTGTTGTTACGGTTAATGCACCCGTTTGTGATGAACTGGCTTTTAAATTTCCATTAACATACGCTTTAACTGAACTACCATCATATGACACAGCAATGTGTGTCCATTCATTCATCGGTATTTCAGAATTCGAAAATGAAAAGTCTTTTACTGTACCGCCAATTTCACCATACCACCCTAATAAACTATTACTTTTGTTTATGTATATTGATGGAGCGGGGTATTTATCAATAATACGCGGGAATGATTCACCGCCCTGGTAATAAATCCAAGCCTCAACTGTTATTTGGCTTTCTACATTCAATACAGAATTATTACCGCAATTCAGGTAATCGTTGACACCATCAAATTCCAACGCATAGCCCGGTTCTTCATCGGCAGCTACACCATACAAAAACATTTGTTCTGTTGAAAATTCCGAACCCGCAAAACAGTTATCAATGGCTTGAACGCCCCAGTAATATCTTTGTCCGGACTGCAAATTTTTAAGGATAAACCTGTTATTATAATCCGCATTTCCTCTTGATGGAATTTGCCGAAAACCGGTTAAAACATTTGACATCGGGCTTATAACATCAACACCTTTGGATGTTGTGCCCATGTATACATTGTAACTTAGGCCTTTGGTTTGAGTTTCATTATCATTTGCCCCACTCCAACTTAATTTAACCGTAGAATTATTAATGGAACTTGAAAGAGTTGTTGGAGCATTAGGTTTTGTATTTGGGATGTTTATTTCATTATTATAAATAATAGAATGGGGATTGTCGTATTCATCTAATCCATTTAGTAAAAAATCCAAATCACCATCATTATCATAATCTGCCCAGGCAATTGAGGGATAATATACATTTTGCATCGAAACAATTTTATCTTCGAGATTGAAATTATTATTTCCATTATTCCGGAATGGATACGTTTTTGCATCAGACGTTACATCTTCTATTCCTGCAATAATAATATCTGAATCACCATCGCTATCGTAATCTCCCCAGGCGCCTGAGCTTTTAAATAGAGCGGGAAAATTTATATTTTGATCTCTATAATGAAAAGCGCGACCAGTACATTGATAGATTTTGGATACAATTTCTGAAGAAGAATTAATACCGGTTAAGAAATAATCTATGT
>JANQLA010000392.1 GCA_028280855.1 Melioribacteraceae bacterium | reverse complement strand
AGATTTCCGGTCGATTTAATTCAAAAATTGTTGAGTCAAAAATACCCATTTGTACCCTAATTAAAAATAGATAATTCCGGTACTACAGAAGAGCTTTCTTAAACTACAGCATTTGTGGAATTCAGTTATCGTATAGTTTGTTATGATTAATGGAGATAGTATGAATTTGTTAAATGCAACAATCGCTTTATTTATTTTGGTAACATTGATGAACATGATTAGTACTAACGCCCAGTCAAAAGCTGCAATTTTTAATTTCGATAATCGTTCGTCGGAGAGGGATTGGAAAATTGTAAACGACGGTGTAATGGGCGGACTATCAACAAGTAAATTTAAAGTTTACGAAGAGGAAACTGCAGCATTTACCGGACTTGTTTCATTGGAAAATAACGGAGGTTTTGCTTCAGTAAGAACTTTGCTCCGCAACTACAATCTTACTGGATTCGAGGGAATTATAATAAGGGTTAACGGCGACGGACGAAAATATAAATTTCGCATTCGCACGGATTCCCGCTTTGATGGTGTGGTATATTCAAATAATTTTTCGACTATTGAAAATGAGTGGGTCGAAATCAAACTTCCGTTCAGTGAATTTATTCCACAATTTAGGGGTAGGGTACTGAAAAACGTTCCATCCATTGATCCTGCCCGAATTAAACAGCTTGGATTTCTTATTTCTGATAAGCAGCAAGGTGAATTCAATCTTATAATTGACTGGATAAAAGCTTACTAAGTTGAATAACCTATTGTATTTATCGGCATAACAAATCATTTTTATTTAAATTGCTCGACGTTTCTAAGATAATTAGTGTTATTTGTTGATATGAAATCCAAACTAAAAAAAACTATAGATTTTATTTTAATAATTTTTGTCTTTGCATTAACAGGTTCTTCTACGGCATTTCTTTCCGGAATAATTATGACGGCTATAGGTGCAGAACCATGGACAATAGGTTTTGCAGTAGGGTACCTGTTTTTAATCTTCCCGCTTTACCAGGGACTAACTCTTGTGTTTGCTTTTATATTTGGGAAGTTTAACTGGTTTTATTCTCGTCAGAAAAAAATATTAAAACGTATTGTAGGTTTATTTACCAATCGTAAAAGTGTTCCGGTGTCTGAGACCGAATAGTAGACACGGATTACACCGATTTCTCGGATTCTTTTACTTTACCTTACCAATCGCTTTTTGATACAACTCAATATATTTTTCAGCAGAGTGTTGCCATGTGAAGTCGCACTGCATTCCGTTTGATATTATTTTGTTCCAAACATCCTGGTTGCTGTAGCAGTTAATAGCACGCTCTACCGCATCAGTTAATGCAAAGCCGTTGTAATCATGGAATGAAAATCCGTTGCCGTCGTCTAATCCCATAGAACGACGCTCATCCCAGTCTTTAACTGTATCGGCAAGACCTCCGGTTTTACGTACAATAGGAACAGTACCGTATTTAAGTGAATAGATTTGGTTTAGTCCGCAAGGTTCGTAGTGCGAGGGCATCAAAAACATATCCGCACCCGCTTCAATAAGGTGCGCCAGCTCATTGTTATAACCTATGTAGGAAGCCGCCTTTTCAGGACGATAACTTGCGAATGTTCGGAACATGTCTTCGTAGTAGTCTTCACCGCTTCCGAGAATTACATACTGACAAGGTAGATGACTCAAGTAATCGAGCGAACGTGCGATAAGATCAAAGCCTTTTTGTACAGCTAGTCGAGAAATAATCCCAATCAATGGTATGTTTGGATGGAACGGCAGATTAAACTGTTTGCAGAGAAATTCTTTGTTCTTAAGCTTACCTGCAAGATTTTTTTTAGAGTAGTGGTGAGGCAAATATTCATCGCTCTCCGGGTTCCAGGCGTTGTAATCAACACCATTCAATATTCCATATAAATCCTGACTTCTGTAATTAAGAATATGATCCATCCCTGAAGAATATTCTTGGGTTAAAATTTCTTTCGCATATGTTTCACTTACCGTATTTATTATATCGGCAAACGAAAGAGCAGCCTTCATAAAATTAACTGCTCCGTTGTGCTCAACTTCGCCAAAGTTTATAAAATAGCCTTCCTTTACTTCAGCCTTTCCCAGAGTCTCTTTGCCGAACCGGCCCTGGTAGCCGATATTATGAATTGTGTAAAGGGTTGCAGTATGATGAAATAGCTTGTTCCAATTGTAATTGTCTTTTACAAATAAAGGCAGTAGCCCGGTTTGCCAATCGTTGCAATGAATAACATCAGGTTTCCAGCTGAGACGTTGAATAATTTCGAGCGTACCTTTCGAGAATAGTATAAAGCGATCAGCTTCATCAAAATCATCGGTATAAATTTTATCCCTAAAAAAGTATGGCGGGAAGTCGATGAAATATACCTCAACTTCGCTATCAGGGATAATTGATTTATGGACATGTGTCGGATGATCAATTCCCGATACCCTTACCGGCATTTCGCCAATCCACCCCTGGTATTCCAATCCGTACTTTTGCTCGTCAATAGTTCCGTACTTCGGAGTAAATACTTTTACATCATGACCAAGTTTAGCTACTTCAACAGGTAATGCGCCTGCAACATCGGCAAGTCCGCCCGTTTTAGAAAAAGGTACAACTTCGCTTGAAACAAATGCAATATTCATATTAGGCAAATTTTATTTTTGGTGATTATCCGTCATATAACGACGTTATTGAGCCGCAAAAATATTAAATAATTATTTAACTCCGTAGCACATTTTTTTCGAAATAGAATATCGTATTGATTCTATTCTTAATTGTGTTAAGACCGGGCTAGAAAGACGGGTGTGAGCATTTAGGTTTTATATGGCATGGAGCCGAGGGTGGGGAATCCCTCAACTCCATGTTCTGGTGTAAATTGGCGATATGATTTCAAATAACACCATACCAGAAGTGTACGAAGTAATTCTAGATCATCAGTTCATTCCATTGAACAAGCTTTTTAGCTGCAAAATTCCGTCGGATAATTCCGGAACTAATATTGGAAACGCATATCAAATTTTTCACAAACACTCCGACCACTGAAAAAAGTTGCTCCATCATAAATTTTGAATAATTGTCCTCTTTTAATTTCCATGGCAATTATAGTGATACATCTTTTCAACATAAATACAAGAAAATATTAATGAACTGTAGCTGTTTAGTTTAGAGTACTGTAGTCGTAAATGCTACACTACAAACAGAATTTTAATTCATGAAGCCGAAGCTGGGTTTTTCTTTAAAGTAATTGAAAGCAAATATCGACATGAGTTATATGTTAAGACCAATCCCTGTCTTGATCTTCCGATTTAGAGATTGTCGCAAAGCCAAGTGGTCATGATTGAATCGAATTCAGGTTGGTCTTTTGTATTAACTTTTTACAGGGGTAAATATGAATCCGCGAACATAACTGATTTGTTTGAAAGGAGATTTACAAGATTTCATTCATAAGAATAAAGCGTTTATTCCCATGAGGTATAGTAGAATGAAGGACTGTTTTGTAAATGTATTGAAAGTAACTTGTAACAGGAATACTATAAGTACCTGTTAATAATCGAAGTCATCTGGGAATAATAACCTGAACCGAATAAATTTAAGTGATTGATTACGTGATATAATTTATAGAGGTCCATTCGTTCTTTCCACCCTTCCTCTAAAGGGTTTTCTTCGTTGTAGGCTAGATAGAATCTCGAATCGAAACCACCGAATAACATAGTCATCCCGAGATCAGCTTCGCGGTGGCCGTAGTATACTGCCGGATCAATCAGCACCGGGTTCCCGGCTTCATCAACCATGTAGTTGCCGCCCCATAAATCGCCGTGAAGAACACTAGGCTTTTCTTCACTTCCTTCGATAAGCTCATAAACCCGTTTTTCGAATTGAGTTATCATGCTATGAAACGAGGAGTCAATATAGCCGTTTCGTTCTGCTAATTTGAATTGATAAATAAGCCTGTTTTGCCAGTAGAAATCTGCCCAGTTATCCATCTGCGGAGTGTTCTTTTGCGGGTTTGCACCGATGTAGTTGTCTTCATAAAATCCATATAAGTTGGATGTATAGCGATGCATTTCAGCAAACTGTCGCCCAAATACTTCGGAAAAATCTTTTCGTTTTCTTCCTGAGTTAATGTACTCTAGTATCAGGATTTCGTTATCCTGGTAAACAACATGCGGTACTTTAATCGCGTCTGCCTTTTCAAGTTCCCGCAACCCATTCGCTTCATTCTGCAAAATTGATTTTCCGAGACCCGAATAGGATTTTACAAAATACTGCTTTCCGGATTCTGTTTCGATAATACGCGAGTCGGCTATACAACCGCCGCCAACGGGACGGTTAGATACAACTTTTTCGTTTATAATCTGGTCAATTTTGCTCATTATACAGGTTGTGTATAAAACTTTATTTGCTGTGTCCTAAATTACAATTAAAATTGATCAAAGGCTTATTGCTATTAACTTCCGAATATGAACTATTTAAAGAACCAAAAGCGATTTCAAGAGAGTGAAAGTTGTCAATTAATGATCAACTTTCAAAGCATCTTAATCCGCATAACACTAATTATGATGAATGGAGGGCCATCCCAAAAATCCAGTGATCAGTAGTAACTGTCTAAAAGGTGCAAAATATATTAAAAAATAAAGGCTGTATCTAAACTATTTCAGGATGCTCATGGAGTATCTTTTCAAGCAAACCCTGACAAGCATCTTCAAGTAAATCGAGTACACGCTCAAATCCTTCAGGCCCTCCATAATATGGGTCCGGCACTTCACCTGATTTATAACGAGAACAATAATCCGTCATCTTGCTAACCTTCGATGAGAATTTACCTTCGATGTCCATTGCAAGAATATCCGCATAGTTCGAGTTATCCATTGCAATTATGTAATCAAACTTTTCAAAATCCGGGTAGCGGAATTTTCGAGCAATACTGGTAAGGCTATAACCTCGTTTTTGCGCATGCTGCTGCATTCGTGAGTCTGCCTGTTCACCTTCATGGTATGCTATTGTTCCAGCAGAATCACAGTTAATTTTATTTACCAGCCCTGCTTTTTCAATAACACTATTCATTACCGCCTCGCCGCTGGGGGAGCGGCAAATATTACCCATACATACAAAAATTATATTTATCATATCATACGAAGGTTTTTATAAATAAGACTGAAATATAGAAATGTAGATAAAGTTAACCAAACCTGGGGGTTGTTTCTTCCCTGAATGAGTTCAATTTTGTAAATTCGTACTCAACTTAGCATAAAGGAGATTAACTATGGAATATACTTATCTTGGGAGATCGGGATTACAGGTCAGCAAACTTTGTCTCGGAACAATGAACTTCGGTCCGTACACATCAGATGACGACAGCTATACAATTATGGATAAGGCCCTCGATCTCGGTGTAAATTTTTTCGATACGGCAAATGTTTACGGCTGGGAAAAAGGTGCGGGTTACACAGAGGAGCTTCTTGGCAGATGGTTTGCCAAAAATGGTCAAAGGGGTAAAATTGTATTGGCTACAAAAGTTTATGGAAAGATGGGCGAAGGAGTAAACGACCGTTGGCTTTCGGCTTATCATATCAAACGTGCATGCGAAGACAGCTTAAAACGAATGGGTGTTGATCATATTGATTTATATCAAATGCACCACATCGACCGCAACACGCCATGGGAAGAAGTATTACAAGCTATGGAGCAATTAGTTGCCGAAGGCAAAGTAACCTATATTGGAAGCAGTAACTTTGCAGCGTGGAATATTGCAGAAGCCAATACATTAGCAAAGCATCGCAATTTTCTAGGACTTGTATCAGAGCAATCAATTTACAGTCTGCGGAACAGGCACATAGAGCTGGAAGTAATACCTGCTTGTAAAGCGTTTGGCGTTGGGTTGATTCCGTGGAGTCCGATGGGTGGAGGAATACTCTGTGGAGTTTTGGAAAAGGCTGCTGATGGAAGACGCACACGTGAGCCATTACAGAAGTCGGTAGAAAAGCTTCGACCGCAGCTTGAGCAGTACGAAAAATTGTGCAACGAGATTGGCCGCAGCCCCGCTGATGTTGCGCTCGCTTGGGTTTTGCATAATCCTGTTGTTACTTCACCGATTGTCGGCCCGCGTACGATTGAACAGTTGGAGCAAAACGTTGCGGCCTTAGAAATAAAGTTAAATGAAGAAGTAATGAAAAAGCTTGACGAGATTTGGCCCGGACCCGGCAACCAGGCGCCCGAAGCTTATGCGTGGTAAAAGAAACTTTAAAAAATAATCTGTGAATTGAGAACCATTGCAAAAGATTATATTGCCCTGAGTTCATATGGATGCTAAAGTTTATCTTAAGCGCATAGTTATAATTAATCTTGAAATTTCCGGTAATTAGTGGAATAATATTAGATCAACCTGTATCGGATTAGAAAGAATATCTAGAAAGCATTTTACATTCTGCGGCTATGCTAAAATTTCAAGGGAACTTATCACGTTCAAAGAATTGTTTGAAGAACAATATAACATCTAGTGAACTACATATATTAGGAAAAAAAACTCTGCTATTTAAACAATTTAATAAGTAAAAACTATTTCGCAACGGTCTCGAAAAATGTTGAATTCTATATCGAGGGACTTCAGTCGAATGAGGGTATGATAAAAAAGATTAGCAAACTCTTAAATAAAGAAATAATAATTGATTTTGAACCAAGGAATTCTCTGGTAAATTTTCGGTTATTCCTTTTAATTTAATTTGGCAACATATATCTTTTAAAACTTATCTTTTATAAATCATCAGAAAGAGGAGGATATGATTAAACGAATTGTTTTATTCTTACTTTTGGCAGGATTTACCTTCGCAAGTTCCATACCGGACGGTTTCACGAAAGTTAAAGAGATGGGCGGAATAACCGAGTACACATTAGATGAGAACGGGCTAACGGTTCTGCTGATGGAGGATAACTCAGCGCCGGTTTTAACCTTCATGGTAACCTATCGCGTCGGTTCGCGCAACGAGGTTACAGGGAATACCGGGGCGACACATCTTTTGGAGCACCTAATGTTCAAAGGAACCGAAAAGTATAACAAAGCAAACAACGGACATATAGACGCTTTGCTTGGTAACATTGGCGCCCGTTTGAATGCTACCACATGGCTCGATAGAACAAATTATTACGAAACAATCCCGAGCAATTACCTGGAGTTGGCAATTGATATTGAATCTGATCGAATGCGTAACCTGCTGCTTCGCAAGGAAGATAAAGATGCTGAAATGACGGTTGTACGCAACGAATATGAGCGTGGTGAAAACAGTCCCTTCAGTGCATTGAATAAAGAAATTTGGGCCGCGGCTTTTACTGCTCATCCATACCAGCATTCCACTATCGGTTGGAAATCTGATATTGAAAATGTACCGATGGAAGACTTACGTGATTTTTATAACACATTCTACTGGCCGAATAATGCTGCTGTAACTGTCATCGGTGATTTCAAGACAGATGAGGCTTTGTCGTTAGTCAAAAAATATTACGGTAAAATTCCGAGTTCGCCAAATCCAATTCCCGAACTTTACACGGTTGAACCCGAGCAGCAAGGAGAAAGGCGCGTTCAAGTTGAGCGAGCAGGCCAATTAGGTGTTGTAGGAATAGGTCATAAACGGCCAGAGGGCGCTCACACCGATACTTACCCGCTAGCAGTACTTGATAAAATTCTAACAGACGGCAAAACCAGCAGACTTTACAAAGCCCTTATTGATCAGGGCAAGGCCGTTACCGTGTTCAACTTTAATTTTCCTTTTAAGGATCCGAGCTTATTTGTAAAATATGCGTTTCTTGCGCCTGGTATTGCACACGAAGAAGTTGAAGAAATTCTTTTAAACGAAATAGAGAAAGTAAAAACCGAAGGCGTAACACAGGAAGAAGTTAATCGCGCAATTAGTCAGGTAGAAGCTGAAACTGCTTACGGGCGTGATGGTTCGTTTTCAATTGCCAGCCAGATAAACGAAGCTATTGCAATGGGCGACTGGACTGCGTTTGTTACGTACCTTAACAACATTAAAAAGGTTACACCCGCAGATGTGAAAAGAGTTGCAGAGCAATACTTTATTCAAAAAAACAGAACAACGGGTTACTATATTCCGAAAGTACCTGGTGGTGAAACGGCAAAACCGAAGCCCAGTTCTCGATCAGAAATTTCAACAATGAATTTTTATCGCGATCCATCTGTAAACAATATTGAAAATGAAACTGCTTCTATCCATGCGGTTGCGCCCACTGAAACATCGATTGCCGATAACATCAAAGAAGAAAACATTGCAGGCATGAAAGTTATTATGGCAAAAACCGGTGTTGATGATGTTGTTACTTTTCGAGGCAGTTTTGCGGCAGGCGATCATTTTAGTCCTGAGAAGAACGCAGTAATAGCGGATTTAACAGGCAACATGCTTGATAAAGGTACTACTAAACAAGATAAGTTTGCTCTAGCCGGTAAGCTCGAAGATATGGGCGCAACAATTAGTTTTTCCGTTGGAACTCACAAAGTTAATTTTAACGGAAAGTGCTTGAAAAACGATGTAGCTGCCGTGATTGGGCTACTGGCGGAGCAGTTGAGATTTCCGGCTTTTAATGAAGAGGAGTTTGAGAAGTTAAAACAACAACGAATAGGCGCATGGAAACAATCGCTCGATAACACCAATTCACGTGCATCAGAAAAGATTCGCGAACTTATATTTTCTGAAGATCATCCTAATCACGGTACCGCTACGCAGAAATTTATCGATGATGCGGAAACGGCATCACTAGAGGATGTAAAAGAATTTCATGCAAAATATTACGGACCAAAGTCGCTTATATTCGTTCTAGTTGGCGATCTTGACGAAGGGGCAATTAGATCGGGTATTGAAGAATCGTTTGACGGCTGGGTCGGCGGTATCGATTACCCCGATTACGATCGGGAAGTAATGCAAACTGAATCTGCTACGGAAATTGTGCGAATGGAAGATAAAACGAGCGCGACATTAATGATAGGGCAGATTACTAAGCTAAAAAGAAGCGATGACGATTACCTTGCTTTCAGCGTTGCAAACCAGGCTTTTGGCGGTGGAAGTTTTACTGCAAGGCTTATGTCGATAATCCGTGATGAAGAAGGCTTGACATACGGCATTTATTCGAGTCATGGAGGCGATGTTTTTACTGACGGACGATGGTGGGTACAGGGTTCATTCTCTCCCGACTTGTTAGCCCAGGGATATTCTTCAACAATGCGTGAGTTGAAACGATGGGTTGACGAAGGTTTGACGCAGGAGGAATTCGACAATACAATATCACGGTTAACCGGCTCGTATAAGGTCGGGCTTGAAAATACAAACGGAATGGCTGCACAAATACTAAGTTTCGCTGAAAGAGGTTACAACATGAAATACATGGATGAGTATCCTCAAAAACTTGGTAAACTTACTTTAGAAGACGTGAACGATGTTATAGCAAAATATGTTAATCCTAACAAGGTAGTAACAGTTGTAGCAGGAACAGTTACCGAAGATAACTTAAAAATGTCGAATTAAATATATCGGCAAACGTTGCATAGAAACAGCCTATAAGGGTAAACAAGCGGTTTCGAATTGTAACAAATTTATTGATTGAATGTCAGTCTGCAGCAAACTCAGACTGACATTTTCTATTTATAACGCACTTTTACCAAACAATGGGATAATCAAAATAAATTACAGGAGGTAATATGAATAAAACGAAATTTGTTTTAATAAATGTGTTCCTACTATTTTTTTCCTTACAGTTGACAGCGCAATTGGAGTTGCCCGCTGCGAGTCCGTTGGCTACAGCTTTTCAAAAAATTGGGACTACTGATGTAACAATTAAATACTCAAGTCCCGGCGTTAAAGGAAGGGAAATTTGGGGCGGACTTGTACCATATGATGAGTTATGGCGAACCGGTGCAAATGCTGCTACGTGGATAGAGTTCAGCACGGATGTTAAAGTTGCGGGCAGTGAAGTTAAAGCAGGCAAGTACGGTTTGTTCACTATTCCAGGAAAGGATGAGTGGACTGTAATTATTAACTCCGTGTGGGATATGAGCGGAACAAGCAAGTACAAGAAAGAAGAAGATGTACTTCGCTTCAAAGTGAAGCCGGTGAAGAATCACTTTCACGAAAGAATGTTGTTTAACATTACTTTCGATGATCCAACCGTAAGTACTGTTGCGCTGGAGTGGGAAAATCTTAAGGTGCCCTTTAAAGTTGAGTCTCACTTATCCGATGCTTCGAGCAAAGAAGTTCGTCCGAGTCCGAAGTCCATGGTGCATAAAAGAATTGGTTTGACCGATGTAACGGTTAATTACGGGTCGCCTGGTGTAAAAGGAAGAACCATATTTGGCGGTTTGGTGCCTTACGATAAAATTTGGAGAGCCGGTGCGAACGAAGCTACAACTATTGAACTGAGTACCGACGCAAAAGTTGGTGGTAAAGCAATTCCTGCAGGTATATATTCTTTATTTACTATTCCGACAGAAGGTGAATGGACTGTAATTATTAATAAAGTCGCCAACCAATGGGGCGCTTACAAGTATTCGAAAGATGAGGATGTCGCTCGCTTCAGTGTTGCTCAAAAAGAAAGCGATCACTCTCATGAGAGAATGAAATTTGGATTTAAGAATCTTACGGACAATTCGGCTAATTTAGTCTTGGCATGGGCAGATTTAATGGTTCCGATTCCGATAGAAGTAGAAGTTAGGGAAAGAGCTTATAGCAACATAAAGAAAGCGTTAAAAGAAGCTAAAGAAGATGATTGGGTAGTGTACGCACAATCAGCTAACTTTGCAGTTGATCAAAATATGAAGCTTGATGAAGCAATGGAGTGGATTGATAAATCATTGGGTACGAAAAGTCATTATTGGAACAATTGGATTAAAGCTAAAATTTACTTTGCCAAAGGGGATAAAGAAGCAGCGAAGAAATGGTGTGGAAATTCGCGCGAAGCAGGAAAAGAAGCTCCAGAAAACTTTGCAAACTTCGAAAGAAATGTAGCTGAACTTGAGGCAAAACTAAACTAAAAATAGCACGCAGATTACGCAGATTGTCATGATTTTCGCAGATAGGAATGTCAAATTACTTATAGCGTTTTAAGTAAAAGTAACTTAACTCTATTTGTGAAAATTGAAAAAATAAACTAAACAGAAGCGAGTGTTGTTTTCCAATTATCAGGAACGATATTAACCCCACCTTTTAAGGCGGGGTATTTCTAAACCAAATAAACCGGGCTTTAGCCCAAATACTGATCATGAAAAAATTTGAAATACCTGAAAAATACAAAAGCTCAATAATTGCAAGGATTAAAGGTGCACGTAAAGCAGAGGATCCGCGCAAAAAGAATTTTGAACCGACTGAACTGGATTTTGGGCCGGTTCGGTTTTATATTGCCCGTCATTTCGGGTTTTGCTACGGAGTGGAAAACGCAATAGAAATAGCTTACAAAACCATCGATGAAAATCCCGGTAAACGAATTTTCCTGCTTAGCGAAATGATACACAATCCCGGTGTGAATGAAGACCTGCTGAGCCGCGGGGTGCAATTTCTTATGGATACAGAAGGCAATCACATTATTGAATGGGGCGAGCTTACAAATGACGATGTTGTTATTATTCCTGCATTCGGGACAACGCTTGAAATTGAGGTAAAGTTGAATGAGCTAGGTATTGATCCTTATAAATACAATACAACTTGTCCCTTCGTTGAAAAAGTCTGGAACCGCGCCTCTTCATTGGGAGAAAGTGAACACACCATAATAATACACGGTAAACATTACCACGAAGAAACGCGAGCAACATTTTCACATAGTAAAGAATACGCCGCGTCAGTAATAGTGCGTGACATCGAGGAAACCAAGTTACTAGGTAAAATTATTTTGGGCGAATTTCCAAAAGAAGATTTCTACAAAGTATTTGCCGGCAAGCATAGCGATGGGTTTGATGTTGGAAAGGACTTACAAAAGGTCGGCGTTGTCAATCAAACAACAATGCTTGCTTCGGAAACTCAGGAGATTGCCGACGAAGTAAGGCGCATAATGGTTGCAAAGTATGGCGAAGAAAACATTAAAGAGCACTTTGCCGACACACGCGACACTTTATGTTACGCGACCAACGACAATCAGAACGCGACCTATGGTTTATTGCAGAAAGAAGCCGATTTAGCAATAGTAGTAGGAGGGTATAACAGTTCTAATACATCCCATTTGGTTGAACTGCTTGAAGAAAAGTTTGCTACATATTTTATTTCATCGGCAGATAAAATAATTTCCGAAAACGAAATATCGCATTTTGATATTCACACAAAATCGGAAACAACAACTCACAACTTTCTACCTGCTACTGACAAAGCAACAATTGTTTTAACAAGCGGCGCATCGTGCCCCGATTCAGTAGTTGACGAAGTGCTAAACAAATTGCTCAGTTATTTTGAATCCGTTAAAAGAATGGAGGAAGTGTTTCAACTGTTTGAATGATGAACGAATTTAATTCGTTCGGCCAAGAAAATTCTTCACCTACAAATCATTAAATCTTCCTAATCTTTCAGTTGTTCAGCTTTATTTCCGGCATAACAATTGAACCAACTGTAATTGGTATTTCTAATAAGCTAAAAAAGACATAAGAATCGGGTGTTGCTATGAAAATTTTACAAATGCTTTTCTATCTACTCCTTACTCAAGTTGCTTTCTCTCAAAACTCTTCGTTGGAATATTACCCACTGGAAATAGGTACTTATTACTTCTACGAACGAACAAGTTGTGTATTGCCTGAAAATGATTGTAACACAAGAATAATTGGTGAATCAGTTATTTCAGATACAACTATGTCGAATGGCAAAGCATATTTTAAAATTGCAAGAATAGACTATTTATCTAACCAAAGGAGCTATGTTTTTGACAGAATAGACAGTTCAAAGTCTGTTGTTTACAGGTATTTCCGGGAGTTAGAAGGCGAAAATAAGGAACGCCCAATTCACTATTTAGCTGCTAATACTGGTGATACAAATTATGTTTTTGACAGTAGGTATGGAGAGTTTGAATATCCGTCGACAGTTGTCAGAAGCTACAACGATCCAATATTTGGTTTATCTTTTTCGGCAAAAGAGCACCTAATTAATACAGGTACATTTTATCAACAATCAGTGTTAACCGAAAGCATTGGTCGTACTTATATGGAAGAATATGCGGATTTCTATTCAATTAAGGATACCTTAGTTGCGTTTTATCGAAATGGTGTATTGTATGGGGATTCAGCAATTGTTAATCAAGTTTCAAATTCGGAGTTCTATCCGCTTGCAGTGGGTAATAAATGGACATATCTTAAAAGAATTTATTCAGCCACACCTCTACCAGAGTATAAAACATCAATTAAAGAAGTAATTGGTGAGAAGGTTTTACCAAATGGCATTAAATACTTTGAGATTCGAGATGGAAATTTAACCTACTATGAAAGGTTCGATACGCTCAGCAATGAAATCCGTCGTTACGAATACTCACATCTATTTGCCGAATGCGAGGGAAACGACATACCCATTTTCTCACTTGTTTATGACACAACTTCGACTGTTTCTTATTTAGTTTGTGATAATATTGATCAAAAAATTAGTTATGAACCTAATCACCCGAAAAATAATGAACCGACAATAAAGGTTATTTGGGACAACAGTATATTTGAGACACATTTTCAAAAGGATATTGGGATCTTTATCCATAGCTACAATCACCACACATTCAATTACTCTATTCTCACAGAAGCAATAATTAATGGCGATACTGCTCGATTTGATTTTTCAAATGATAAGGTTAAATCAGAGTCTGACTTTTATCCGCTTGCTATTGGTAATGTTTGGTTCTACGAAGAACGGATTTGGTCATATCCCGAAGGACTAAAGACAAATCATTTTCGTAAAGAAGTTATTGGTGATTCTCTGATGCCAAACGGATTTAATTATTTCGCTGTCAAAATAAAAGATGAGGTTAGGTATGAGAGATATGATTCACTAATGAACGAGATCAAATATTATGAATCAAGTAACTACTCTGGTTATGATGTTTCTTTATATAAATTAAATTACAGCACTACAAGTTCTATTACCTGGCAAGACTATTTAGGACGGAGATATAGAATTGGTTCCAATCATTTTAATGAAACAAGTGATACTTCACGAATATATTGTAAAGTTGTTGGTAATTCTTCTGCAACTGAATACCTCTCGTTCAAAGAATATGTAGGACTCGATTTAACAAGCTATAATACAATCTCGACTAGCGCGATGGTTTCATTGGTTGGTTACATAATTGATGGCAAGGAAGTTGGTGTAATAACTAGTGCTAAAAAGGACGATATTCAATCACCATCAAACTTCCACCTCGCCCAAAACTA